>JANXPQ010000233.1 GCA_025357235.1 Betaproteobacteria bacterium | reverse complement strand
TAAACTGGCAGCGTAAGCATCAGCAGAGACTCCACTTAAAAACTTCGGGCGGCTGTTCAAAGGAATGGGGCCACTTCTGACTGTATGTAAAATCACCGCCACAAAATGAGGATTCGTAATCCAGCGGTAATAGGTGGGGTTCCTATAAAGACCTATTTATCATTTGGAGGTTTGCGCTTTTACGGCAATTCGCGAGTACGTCATGTCGACTGCTCAGGCGGTGGACTGCACTCGAATCGCCGCTTTAATCGAAACATGTACCAGCGTCACGGGGGGTGAATCATGTTTTCTCCACATTCCAATCAGTTCTATCTTGATGCGAAGCCCAGTCCCAGCGCAGCGGTCACGTCCCCCCCACCTTTTCGCCGTTTGCAAGGATATGCCTTTGATCCGAGTCTCTCCCTTCGGTTTGACACGGCCTCGTTCAACCACACCATCTTCGAGGTGCTGTGGGAGCGAAAGCTCGAACCCGGCCCCGTTGGAGAATATGTGGAGGTGCTCGACTACGATCCGGCGAGCGGGTGCTGGTATGAGCCAGTAGACCTGAACAATCTCGAGGTCGTGGCTCAAGATGGCCTCGCACCCTCCGAAGGCAACCCGCAGTTCCACCAGCAGATGGTGTATGCGGTCGCAATGAACACGGTCGGCAACTTCGAGCTCGCGCTCGGTCGCCAAATTCTCTGGGCGTCCCTCTACGATGAAAATCTCCCGCCAGGAAAGCGCGATGTGTACGTTCAGCGTCTCCGGATCTATCCGCACGCACTCCGTGCGGCCAACGCCTATTACAGTCCGAACAAGCGGGCCCTTCTGTTCGGCTACTTTCCCGGCCAGTTGGGTATGGTGTTCTCCTGCCTCTCGCACGACATCGTGGCGCATGAGGCAACGCACGCGCTCCTCGACGGCATGCATCGCCGCTATATCGAGGACAATCACGAGGATTCGCTGGCCTTCCACGAAGCGTTCGCCGACCTGGTCGCGCTGTTCGAACACTTCACGTTCGCAGAGGTGCTTCACCACCAGATCGCCCAGACGCGTGGCGACCTTGCAAGCCAGTCATTGCTCGGGGAACTAGCACAACAATTCGGGCAAGCCACCGGGCGCTATGGAGCATTGCGAAACGCCATTGGCGAGCGCACGGCAGACGGATGGCACCCCATCGAGCCAGACCCGGAGCGGCTGAAGAACGAATCCGAGCCCCATGCCCGCGGCGCGATCCTTGTGGCAGCCGTCTTCGGCGCCTTCCTGGCTGCCAACAAGGGACGCGTCGAGGACCTGATCCGGCTTGCGACGGCGGGCTCCGGAGTACTGCCAAGTGGCGCAATCCATCCGGATCTCGTGAACCGGCTGGCCGAACAAACAAGCGTTACCGCGAGGGCCTTTCTAAATATCTGCATTCGCGCGCTGGACTACTGCCCGCCTATGGACATGACTTTCGGCGACTATCTACGCGCATTAGTCACCGCGGATTTCGACATGGTGCCGAACGATCCCTATGGGTATCGCGTCGCATTGATCGAATCGTTCCGGCGCTGGGGGATTCTGCCAAAAGGGTTACGCACGCTCTCCGAAGAACAGCTCCGATGGCCATTCGCCCGCTTGGAAGATTTCGATGGGTGGAATGCGTTGAACGACGTCGCCAGAGAAATCCGGTCGGAGATCACCGAGACGCTATACATTCGCGATCGCCAGGTGTTATTCGAGAAGTTACGCAACGCACGGAAGCATACGCACGATTACCTCGAGAACATAATGTCGGACTCCGGGGATGCGTCCCACGGGATCGCGTTCAACCGGCCCGCGTTTAACCGCGTGACCGGCCTGAACATCGGGCGTGATAGCGAACTCAGAGGCCTTGAGACTAAGGGCGATGGAGTCGCCTACTTCGAGGTTCACGCGCTACGCCCCGCGTTGCGGGTCAGCCCCGCGGGCACGATCATGAAGCAACTCATTATGATCCTGACTCAACGGCGCCGCGTGGATATCGATTGCGAGAATCCTGACCTCGGTCAGTTCGACTTTAGAGGGGGGGCCACTCTCATTTTCGATCTTGAGGGAGAGACGCCAAGCCTGCGTTACGCGATTACGAGACCCATAGACAGCGAGGAACGGCTCGCCGAGATCCGAGCCTACCGAAAGCGTAAAGGAGAGGAAAACCTTTCATTGCGGGGCACCTATTTCAATGCGGATACCGATGTGGTTCCCGGGCTCGACGATGAGCCTCTTGGTCTGCTTCACAGCGAAATCTGAATGATCCGCAACGAAAGGAGGATTCCATGCCCGAAACTACCCACCTTATCTCGACGAAAGCATCGAATGGCCAGGTACATGTGCGCATGTACCGCCAGGGCTTGGGCGACTGCTTTCTAATTCGTCTGCCTAAAGACACCGGAGGCAATTCCTTCAACATCCTGATCGACTGTGGCCTCATCGGCGTCGCCTCGAATCCAATGCAGACGATGCAGGATGTAGTTGCCGATATAGTCAAGGTCTGTGACAACCATATTGACCTTGTCATCATGACCCACGAGCATTGGGACCATGCATCGGGTTTCTCCACGCAGCAGACCCAGAGTGCCTTCGCCAAGATCCATATTGATCAAGTCTGGTACGCCTGGACCGAGGATCCGGCGAACGCTCTCGGAAAAAAACTTCGCAACGAGCGCGCCGCGAAGGTGAATGCGTTGCAGGCTGCCGCCGTCGCTTTTCGTGGCACCCGATCGTCGCTGAGCGTGCGGCGCGCGGAACGAGTGGAGTCGATGCTCGGGTTCTTCGGCGTCGAGTCGAGTGATAATCTCCAGGCTCTCGCGGCAGCGGGAAAAAGCAGCGTAATGGGCAAGACACGCGGGGCCTTTGAGTACCTGGGCAAGCGCCCGGGAATGAAGGTGCGTTACTGCCACCCGGAGAAACCGCCCATCGCCTTACCCGAAGTGAGCGCTGTGCGCGTCTACGTACTAGGGCCGCCAGAGGACGAAGGTCTCATCAAACGCAGTTCCCCCACCAAGAAAGGCAAAGAGGTGTACGAGTTCGCTGCGGATTTGGCGATGGACGACAGCCTGGCGGCAGCGTTCGAGCGACTGAGCAATTCATCCGTCGCAGGCGGCGGCTCAGATTGTCCCTTCGAATCGAATCTGTGCGTCTTTCCCGGCAAGGGTTCGCGACCCGTGTCCGAGAAGCTCGCGACACTCATGACCAATACCTGGGACCAGCAAGGACTCGATTGGCGCCGGATCGAGCTCGACTGGACGGCGGCAATCGAGTCCTT
>JANXPQ010000232.1 GCA_025357235.1 Betaproteobacteria bacterium | reverse complement strand
CCTCCGCGTAGGCCGGGTGGGCGTAGCGCGAGGCGCCGCGGAATCCGAGCATCGGGTTTGACTCGGTCGGTTCGAACCAGCGCCCGCCGACCAGCGATGCGTACTCGTTGCTCTTGAAGTCGGACATGCGCACGATCACCGGCTTCGGATAGAAAGCCGCGGCGATCGTGCCCACCCCTTCGGCCAGGCGCTGCACGAAGAAGTCGGCCGGCCTGGCGAAGCCGCGGCACAGGCGTTCGATCGTCGCACGCTCGGCAGGATCCTCCACCCGCTCGGGATGCACCAGCGCCATCGGATGAACCTTGATGGCTTCGCTGATGATGAACTCCATGCGCGCCAGGCCGACGCCGTCGTTCGGCACGAAGCTGGTCTTGAAGGCCAGTTCGGGATTGCCGAGGTTGATCATGATCTGCGTTGCCGGCCGGCGCAGTTGTTCCAGGTTGGTGCGCTGAACCTCGAACGGGATGCGTCCGCGATAGATTTTCCCGATATCCCCTTCCGCGCAGGATACGGTGACCATGTCCCCGGTCTTGAGCGCAGAGGTGGCGTTGTCCGCGCCCACGACCGCGGCAATCCCCAGTTCGCGCGCGACGATGGCCGCGTGACAAGTCCGGCCGCCCCGATTGGTGACCACCGCGCCGGCGGTTTTCATCACCGGCTCCCAGTCGGGCGTGGTGGTATCGGCGACCAGCACTTCGCCCGGACGGAAGTCGGCCAGGTGCGCGAGTTCCGAAATGATGCGCACGGTCCCGGTCGCGATCTTTTCGCCTACTGACCGGCCCGTGGCCAGAACGTCGCCGGGGCCCGCCAGGTTGTAGGTCTCCAGCACGTTGCCGCGCCGCTGCGAAATCACCGTTTCCGGGCGCGCCTGGACCATGTAGAGCTGCCCGTCGATTCCGTCCTTGGCCCACTCCATGTCCATCGGCCGGGCCTTGCCGGCTTTCGCGCTGTAATGCTTTTCCACCTTGATGGCGTAGTCGGCCAGCGTGAGCACCTCCTCGTCGCCGATGCAGAAGCGCTCGCGGTCGGCGTTGGGCGTGGGCACGTTGCGTGTGGTCTCACGGCCGCCTCCGGTTGCATAGACCATCTTGATCTTCTTGTTGCCGAGCGAGCGCCGCAGCACGGCCCGGTGGCCGGTTTCGAAAGTGGGTTTGAACACGTAGAACTCGTCCGGATCCACCGCGCCCTGCACCACGTTCTCGCCCAGGCCGTAGGCGCCGGTGATGAACACGACGTCCGGGAAACCCGACTCGGTATCGAGACTGAAGATCACCCCGCTCGCAGCCAGGTCGGAGCGCACCATCTTCATCACGCAGATGGACAGCGCCACCTTGAAGTGATCGAAGCCTTTATCGATGCGGTAATGGATGGCGCGGTCGGTGAACAGGCTCGCCAGGCAACGCCGGCACGCATCGAGCAGATGTTCGTCGCCCTCGACGTTCAGATAAGTCTCGTGCGCGCCGGCGAAGCTTACGTCCGGCAGGTCTTCGGCAGTAGCCGAGGAGCGCACGGCCAGCGTGAGCGTCGGCCCGTACTCCTGCTGCAGCAGCCGATAGGCCTCGAGAATCTCCTTCTGCAAGTCTGCCGGCAACGGCGCGGAATAAACGAGCTCGCGCGCGCGCCGGCCGCGCTTCGCCAGGTCTTCGACGTCGTCGGGCCGCAGGCCTGCGAGCGTGCTCTTCAGTGCGTCAAGAATACCGGCCTGCTCGAGCACGTACCAATAGGCCTGGGCCGTGACGGCGAAGCCGTTCGGCACCCTGACTCCCTGCGCCGTCAGGTCTCGAAACATCTCCCCGAGCGACGCGTTCTTGCCTCCGACGGCGGGGACATCCTCGATGCGGATGTCCCGGAAGAAACGGATGTAGCGATAATCGCGGGACACGGGCTGCATCTGCTTCTCCAGTGTTTGGGTGAAATGTGGGAAGGCCATGAAGACCGGAGCGGCCACCAGATTCGCTAGGCAACAAGACAATCGGCAGGGGCCAGTCTAGGCGCCGCAGATCACCGTTTCTTGATCGGCGTCAATGAACGGCCGGGTCCGCGTTTGTGTGCCGGTTGATACAAATCAAGATCGACAACGAGAGTTCTCTGCAATATGCTCGCCCGAAAGTGGCCAAGCCGATTCTGCGCGGGCCGGTAAATGAAATGCGATCGAGTACAAAAATATGCTCGAAATGAACCCTGAGGGGAGAACGTAACGTGCAGCGGTTGGCGGTCCTGACGAGCGGCGGCGACGCACCTGGCATGAACGCGGCGACGCGCGCCGTGGTTCGCGCCGGGATTGCACGTGGATTCGAAGTGCTGGGCGTGCGACATGGATACACCGGGCTCATCCAGGGCGATTTTCTGCCGCTCGGGCCGCGCGACGTCGGCGGCATCATCCAGCTTGGCGGCACGATGCTCGGGACCACCCGCTGCGAGGAACTCAGAACTTCGAGCGGCTGCGCGCGCGCACTCGGACAACTGCGCGCGCAGCGCATCCCGGCGCTGATCGTCATCGGCGGGAACGGATCGCAGACCGGCGCATGGGAACTGCAGCGCGGCGGAGCGTCGGTCATCGGCGTCGCTTCCACGATCGACAACGACCTGCACGGTACGGACATCACGATCGGGGCCACGACCGCGATCGATGTGGCGCTGGAAGCGATCGATCGCCTCAGGGTCACGGCGGCGTCGTTGAACCGGGCCTTCGTGGTCGAGGTCATGGGGCGGCACTGCGGACACCTGGCCCTGATTGCGGGAATAGCCGGGGGTGCCGAGGTGATCGTAATCCCCGAGGTGGAAACCGATCCGGAAACCATTGCCTTGCAATTGCGCAATGCGTACGCGAGGGGCAAGTCTCATGCGATCGTCGTGGTTGCCGAAGGGGCGAAGTACAATGCGCAGGCTCTGGCACACCACTTCGGCGAGCACGGCGAGCGTCTTGGCTTCGATCTGCGCATCACCAAACTCGGCCATATTCAGCGCGGCGGCGCCCCCGGCGCTTTCGATCGCATGCTAGGAACGCTGCTCGGAACGGCCGCCGTCGATGCCGCTGCGCAATCCAGGTTCGGTATTGTCGTGGGCATGCGCGACGGCAAGGCTGCGGACACCCCGCTCCAGGAAGTCGCGGGGAAGATGAAACCGGCCGACGTGCGGCTGTTCGATCTTGCGCAGATGCTGGCGACATGATCGCAGTTCGCCATGCGGCGATGGCAGGAACGGGCCGGGGACTTAATTGGAATGGAGGGAATCTGCGATGTTGTTAAAAGAAATGTGCATGCCCGACGTCGTCTATTGCGGCCCCGATACGCGTGTGGCCGAGGCCGCGCAACTCATGCGCCGCAAACACGTCGGCGACCTGGTTGTCGTCGAAGATCCCACGGGAGAGCGCATTCCGATCGGGGTCGTCACCGACCGCGACCTCGTTGTCGAAGTGCTCGCCAAGAACCTCGATCCGGCGACGACGAAGCTGGTCGACATCATGCGCACACCGGTCGTGGTCGCCGCCGAAACGGAGGACACTGCACAGGCGATCGAACGCATGCGCACGCACGGCGTGCGCCGCATTCCGATCGTGGGCGAAGGCGGGGCGTTGGCGGGCATCGTCACCCTGGACGACTTGCTGAAGCAGTTTGCCGTGGACGCCAACGCGCTCCTTGACGTGGTGGTGAAGGGCCAAAGCCACGAGCATCGCACTCGCCGGTAACGGTCCCGGCGATCCGCTTGACGCATATCAATTGCGATTTACCGCCTCCTGTTAGATTGCGTCACCGACCACTGAACCGGAGGGTCCGCCACCATGCCTGCCAAGGAATTGCTTTTTCATCACGCCGCCCATGAAAAAGTCCGCATTGGGGTCAATACGCTGGCCAATGCCGTCAAAGTGACCCTCGGACCCAAGGGCCGC
>JANXPQ010000132.1 GCA_025357235.1 Betaproteobacteria bacterium | reverse complement strand
TCGACAGGCTGACGTTGCCGCGCTGCCGCGGCAAGCAGTGCTCAATCTGCTGATACTGGGCTTCGGTGATTTCCATGACCGAAGTATAATTCATCAATGACCATTAGTGTTAACACGCCTTAGTTGAAGTCGCCCTGTTTGTTGGGCGGCTTGATCGCGAAGAAACTGCGCCGGTTCAGCAGGCGGCGGAAGTTGTCGAGCGAAAGCAGGTGCGAATAGATCTTTTCCATTGCCCCGGCCGCCATCAACCGGCACAGCGGGTCTGCCGGCAGCGCCTCGAGCGTGGTTCGTGTCACCCGATGCATGCCGTCGAGCTGCATGGTAAATCCGTCGACTTCCGCCTTCATCGTGAATGGCTCGAGCAACCCCAGTTCGGCGATCAGCTGGCACAGCGACTCGCAGCGCACGAGGTCCTGCTCGTAATCGAAGATCAGCTTTTCCAGCACGGTCCATTGCGGCAGCGCCTGACCGTCCGCATCGTAGGGCGGCTTGCCCGAGTCATGCAGGGCGCCTTCCTCGACGCAGACTATGCGTTCATTCTGCGGCTTGCCGTCGACCGTGACCCGGCTCATGCAGAACGGGTAACGGCGCACGTAGGCGGGCAGGTACGAGCGCCGGTCCCACATGCCGTCGGTCAGGATGAACAGGTTCTGTTTGACCTGCATTCCAAGCACGACCACCGCATTGAAGGTCTTGCCGCCGTCGCTGGTCACGAAGGCGATCGGGTAGTCGCGGCACGCCGGCTCGAATTCGGACAAGCTCAGGGGCATCGCATGCAGCCGATGGAAAATCGCCGGGGTCTCCTCGGCGCGTGGCAGGAGGACCCTGTGGTTCTTGAGCAACGGCGTGATCTGCTCGTATCCCAGCGGTGGATCGATCTTCATCGGCAGGGTCTCGTTTTTTATGCTGTCGTTTTCAGTATAATAATGCCACACAGTGACCACACGAAATGCTGTGGAATCCGGGGACGTAGCTCAGCTGGGAGAGCGTCGCGTTCGCAATGCGAAGGTCGGGAGTTCGATCCTCCTCGTCTCCACCAAATAAAAAAGCCACCATTGCGGTGGTTTTTTTATTTCTCCGGCACCATCGCAATCCATCCTTCAAGTGGATCGATGTGCGCGGGCAATCCATAGTTCATCTCGCGACGTTGCCAGGCCCAAGCGGCTTGCATCGCACAAAGCACTGCGTCGAGCCGATCGCCGGTTGCATCGCCGACCAGTGAATTCAAAAGTGGCCGCGATCCGGTCAGGGCAAATCCGAACGGATTGTCGCCCGCCTCCAGCGAACTCACCATGCTCTTTCTTGCTTGTCTGCGTGCAGCTGTCTGTTTGGCCGGAGCGTCATTTTTGTATGATCCTTTCACCATCCGTCGTGCGGAATAACCGGGATAGGCTTCCAGAGCTATGCGCTGAGGATCTCCCCGATGCAATCCCGGGATGGTCACGCCGGCATCGAGCAACCGTGGCGCTCCCTCCAGAAACATCAGCCCGACCGGCGGATTGACCAGCTTGAGCGGACTGTGCGAGCCGGCCGGATGATCGGCGGCGCGATGCGCATAGCGCTTTCCCGCCGGCCGGCTTTCGCGATAGCTATCCAGCGCCGCGCGAAATTCCTCGCGTCCCAGACTGCGGCAGTAAGCAA
This sequence comes from Betaproteobacteria bacterium, assembly GCA_025357235.1. GTDB lineage: Bacteria > Pseudomonadota > Gammaproteobacteria > Burkholderiales > JACQAP01 > JACQAP01. The sequence goes on along the minus strand of JANXPQ010000132.1, from coordinate 9,951 downwards.
CCAACTGCGGCCACTGCTTCGGCCAGTTCAGATCATCAACGGCTTCACGGGGCAGACCAAACGGAAAATCGAAACCCGCAATCCACGGGCCTGGACGCTGCAGCCAGGCTTCGAAATTCGCCCAGTGCGCAAGTTCTTCGAGAGTCTCGAGATGAAATGCGCGACGAAGGCGTCGTCCGCCGGCCACGGTAACCGGTTTGCGCAAGCGCGGACGGCTGGTGAAATCCACGCCGTGGATCGACCAATCGGCCGATTTACGCATTAACGTTTCAGGACGAAAGTTTTTTTTCCAGGCGGCGGGCGAAGACCGTCATCTCCTTCACCGCCTGCTGATCGCCGCGCCGCTGTGCAACTTCGACGCCGCGCCGGTAGGTGTCGAGCGCTCCGTGCAGGATGCCGGCTTCGGCGAACGCCATGCCGAGCAGCTTCCACGCCGCGGAGTAGTTTGGATCGAGCTCAAGTGCGCGCTTCAAATGAATGACTGCGACCCAGGTTATGCCAAGTTTGAGGTACTCGCTGCCCAGGCTGAAGCGCAGCAGCGCGGACTCCCTGCCCTGTGAGAGCAGATTTTCGAGATTGGAAATGACCGACTGTGAATCCATATCGAATATGCCCCACCCGCCCTATAGTTCGATCCTGGTACCCAGCTCGACCACCCGGTTCGCCGGGATCTTGAAAAAAGTCGTCGCGCTCGCTGCATTGCGCGACATCAGCGCAAACAGCTTCTCGCGCCACAATGCCATGCCCGGGCCGACTTTGGGAATCAGCGTCTGACGGCTGAGGAAGAACGAGGTCTCCATCATCTCGAATTTGAATCCCTTGGCGGAGGCGAACTCGAGCGCGCGCGGCACATCGGGATCATCCTTGAAACCATAGCGGACCACCGCCCGGTAGAAATCGGAGCCAAGAGGCTGTATCTCGATGCGTTCTTCGTCGGGGACATGCGGGATGTCGATCGTGCTCACAGTGAGCAGAACAATGCGCTCGTGCAGCACCTTGTTGTGATTCAGGTTGTGCAGCAATGCGTGCGGCACGCCTTCGGAGGCCGCGGTCAGGAATACGGCGGTTCCCGGCACGCGCGTGGGAGGATGCGCCGTGACGCTCTGGATGAACGGTTCGATCGGAATGGCGCCCGGCGACAGGCGTTCCATCAGCAATTGCCGCCCGCGCTTCCAGGTCACCAGCAGAATGAAGAGCAGGATCGCGACCACGATCGGAAACCAGCCGCCCTGGAACAGCTTGATCGCATTGGCGCTGAAGAAAGTCAAATCGATGGTCAAAAAGATCAGCAGCAACGGCACGGCGATCCACAGCGGCCAGCGCCACAGCTTGCGCATGAGCACGAAGGCCAGCACGGTGTCGATGGCCATGGTGCCGGTCACCGCGATGCCATAGGCGCCGGCGAGGTTGCTTGAGGTTTCGAATCCAAGCACCAGCCCGATCACCGCCGCCAGCAGCACCCAGTTGATCCAGGGCATGTAGATCTGTCCGATTTCGCTTTCGGAGGTATGCGTGACCTCGAGCCGCGGACAGTAGCCGAGCTGGATCGCCTGCCGGGTCAGGGAATAGGTTCCGGTAATCACCGCCTGCGACGCGATCACGGTGGCCATGGTGGCTAGGATCACCAGGGGGTACAACGCCCATTCCGGCGCCATGTGATAGAAGGGATTCTGGATGGCATCCTTGTTGTGCAGAATCAGCGCGCCCTGCCCGAAATAATTCAGCATCAGGGCCGGCAGCACATAGCAAAACCAGCCCAGCCGGATCGGCTTCTTGCCGAAATGTCCCATGTCCGCATACAGCGCTTCGGTCCCGGTGATGGCCAGCACGACGGCACCGAGCACGAGGAACCCGCCAGTGGAATTTTCGGCGAAGAAGTTGACGGCATAGCCGGGAGAGAAGGCCGCCAGAACGTCCGGGTATTTGACGATATTGAGGACGCCCAGCAGCGCCAGCACTGCGAACCAGATAATGGTGATCGGCCCGAACAGCGCACCGACCATTTCAGTGCCTTTCTGCTGGAACAAGAACAGGCCGATCAGCACGAGGATCGTGACGGGAATGACAAAGGGCTTGAGCGCCGGTGTCGCGACTTCCAGGCCTTCCACCGCAGACAGCACCGAAATCGCCGGCGTGATGACACCATCGCCGTAAAACAGCGCCGCGCCGAACAGGCCGAGCGACATCAATATCATGCGACCCCGGGTGCTACTCGTCGTGGAGCGCAGCACCAGGGCGAGCAGGGCCATGATGCCACCCTCGCCGCGATTATCCGCGCGCATCATGAACACCACGTATTTCAGCGTCACGACGATGATCAGTGCCCAGGAAATAAGCGACAGCACGCCAAGCACGTTGTCATGGTTGGCGGCGACCGGATGGCTGCCGTTGAACGCCTCGCGCATGGTGTAAAGCGGACTGGTGCCGATGTCGCCGAAAACCACGCCGATCGCCGCGATCGTCAGCGGCAGCACGCCCGTCTTCTCGCCTGCGTTGCCCTTGGAGCCCATTATTATTGTTTTTTGTTCCTCAGTGTCCCGGATCGCCGTGTTGCATCGATCGGGCGTGCGCGAGTGAAGCAGCCGTCATCGCACAAGACGAATGATGCAACGCGGTTTCGCGTCGTGACAAGGCGCCGTCAACGGCTGTTCGGTTATCATCGTGTGGAAGCAGGGCCAGTTTGGTGGCTGGCCGTTGTTGTGGCGCAACATTCTATACCCGGAGCAAGCCGTGACCAAACAGGCCGTTCACACCCCGGATGCCCCCCAGGCAATCGGATCCTACTCGCAGGCGATACGCGCCGGCAGCACTGTCTATCTGTCCGGCCAGATCGGACTCGATCCCGCCACGATGCAGGTGGTGGAAGGTATCGATGCGCAAGTCCACCGCGTCTTGCGCAATTTGCAGGCGGTCGCGGCGGCGGCGGATGCAACGCTCGATGATGCTGTGAAACTCACCGTTTTCCTGACCGATCTTGCGCATTTTGCGCGGCTCAACGAGATCATGCCGCAGTATCTGAAGCAACCCTATCCGGCGCGTTCCGCGGTGGGCGTCTCGCAATTGCCGCGCGGCGCGCTGGTCGAGATCGAGGCGATATTGGTGAGGGGTGAGAGGTGAGGAGTGCCCACGGGATGCCGGCCTATGGCCATAGGAGGTGAGGTGGCAGATCGCAAGAAGGCCTCCGACCAAGGCAATTTCTGGCCGAGGCGGGGCGCTTGAAACGCGCGCTTTCGAAAGAGGGGAAACAGCCCGCCGTTAATGCAGTCAAGAAACGCGCGCCTGTCCGCATTGCGCCGAATACCAAAGATCGTCCTTCCGTCCCGCCCCTTCCGCCTTATGGCCGAAGGCCGGTATCCAGCGAAGTCGGCCACCCTTCGCTCTCCTTTGCCACGCCGGCGGTCCAGGAAAAGCTGGCCCGCATCGGCATCCGTCAATTGTCGGACCTGGTCACGCATCTGCCGCTGCGTTACGAGGACGAGACACGGATCGTTCCCATCCACGATGCATTGTCGGGCGAGACCGTGCAGGTCGAGGGCACCGTGATCGAGACCCAGATCAGGTTTCGCCCGGGGCGCCAGCTCATCTCGGAAATCGACGACGGCAGCGGGCGCCTGATGATGCGCTTCTTCAATTTCTATCCGAGCCAGAAGAATGCGCTGGCGCCCGGCGCGAAGGTGCGGGTGATGGGCGAGATCCGCCAGGGATTCTTCGGTGCCGAAATGGTCCATCCGCGTTTTCGCATATTGCGCGGAGAGGCCCCGCTGCCGCAGGCGCTCACGCCGGTATATTCGACGACCGCGGGACTCGGCCAGGAAGTCCTGCGCAAGCTCGCCGCCCGTGCGCTGGCGCAAGCCGATCTGGCCGATGCCCTGCCGCAGCCGGTGATAAAAAAACTGAAACTGCTGCCGCTCGATGAAGCAATCCGCCTGCTGCACAATCCGACGCCGGACGCCGACGCGCAGGCGCTGCTGGACGGCACGCACGCGGCCTGGCGCCGCGTCAAATTCGACGAGTTGCTGGCGCAGCAGCTGTCGATGCGGCTGCACTACGAACGGCGCAACCGGGTGCGCGCGCACCCGCTGCTGCAGTATTCGAACATGTCGCGCACGCTGCTGGCTTCGGTGCCGTTCAAACTCACCCGGGCGCAGACACGCGTACTCACGGAAATCCGCATCGATCTTACCCGGCCGCATCCGATGCAACGGCTGTTGCAGGGCGACGTCGGCAGCGGCAAGACCATCGTCGCTGCACTGGCCGCGTTGCAGGCGATCGAGTCGGGCTATCAGGCCGCGGTCATGGCGCCGACCGAAATCCTCGCCGAACAACATTACCGAAAATTCACCGCATGGCTCGAACCGCTCGGGGTTCAGGTGGTATGGCTTACCGGCAGTCTGAAGAAAAAGGAGCGCGAGAAAGCGCTCGCGGACATTGCCTCGGGAAAGGCGGCGCTCGTCATCGGCACGCACGCGCTGTTCCAGGACGAAGTCACGTTCAGCAAGCTGGGCCTGGCGATCGTCGACGAGCAGCATCGCTTCGGAGTGCATCAGCGCCTGGCGCTGCGCGAGAAAGGCAGCCGTGCCGGCCAGGCGATTCAGCCGCATCAGCTGATGATGAGCGCCACCCCGATTCCGCGCACGCTGGCCATGAGCTATTACGCCGACCTCGACGTGTCGGTGATCGACGAACTGCCGCCCGGGAGGACGCCGGTGCTGACCAAGTTGTTGTCCGACACCCGACGCAATGACGTGATCCGGCGGGTGCGCGATGCCTGCCTGGATGGCAGGCAGGCTTACTGGGTCTGTCCTTTGATCGAGGAGTCCGACACTGGAGCGCGGAGCAGGGACCCGCTAGCGGGATGGGACCGCCGAGGTGGCGCAGCCGTGCGCTCCGATGCGATGGAACGACAGACCAGGGTTCTCGCGCGGCGGGAGGCACTGCAGTTGCAGACCGCGATCGATACCTACCAGGGATTGCTCGCCACATTTCCGGAATTGAAGGTCGGGCTGGTGCACGGCAGATTGCCGAACCAGGAAAAAGCCAATGTAATGGCAGCGTTCCAGGCCAACACCATCCAGCTGCTGGTCGCCACCACCGTGATCGAGGTCGGCGTGGACGTGCCCAACGCTTCGCTGATGGTGATCGAGAACGCCGAGCGCATGGGGTTATCGCAGCTGCATCAATTGCGCGGCCGCGTGGGACGTGGCAGCCAGAGCAGCGTGTGCATTCTGCTTTACCAGAATCCGTTGTCGCAGAATGCACGCGAGCGGCTGCGCATCATCTTCGGGAACACCGACGGGTTCGAAATTGCGCGGCACGACCTGCGGCTGCGCGGTCCCGGCGAATTGCTTGGCGCTCGGCAAAGCGGCGTGCCGATGCTGCGCTTCGCCGATCTGGAAAAAGACGCCGACCTGCTGGAGGCCGCCCGCAATCTGGCGCCGCAACTGCTGCGTGACCATCCGGCGAATGCGGAACTCCATCTGCAGCGCTGGCTCGGCGGCCGGCAGGAACTGCTCAAGGTATAGGCCCCACCCATGTCTCTATGCGATCATGCAGGTATTCGGAGCGCCCCGACCCACTGAAAATTGATCAGGCACCGCCATGACTTTCGCCGAGCGCATCAACGCCTATGAAAAGCTGATCCGGCTGGACAAGCCAATCGGCATCCTGTTGCTGCTGTGGCCGACGCTTTGGGCGCTATGGCTGTCGTCGCGAGGTCATCCGGACTGGACGATCGCGTGGATCTTTATCCTGGGTACGGCGCTGATGCGCTCTGCGGGTTGCGCCATCAACGACTATGCCGATCGCGATTTCGACGCCAAGGTGGCGCGAACGCGGGATCGTCCGCTGACTACCGGCCAGATCAAGCCGATGGAAGCATTGATTGTGGCGATGGTGCTGATCCTGGTGTCGTTCGCGCTGGTCCTGCAGTTGAACGCGTTAACCGTCAAATTGTCGATCATTGCCGTCATCATCGCGGCGATCTATCCATTCACCAAACGTTTCTTCGCCTTGCCGCAAGCCGTCCTGGGCCTGGCTTTCGGCTTCGGCATCCCGATGGCCTTCGCTGCGCACACCAACAATGTGCCGCGAGGGGCGTGGGTACTGCTGGCGGCGAACGTGTTCTGGGCAATCGCCTATGACACCGAATACGCGATGGTGGACCGGGAAGACGATCGCAAGATCGGCATTCGCACTTCCGCGATTACATTCGGCCGCTATGATGTCGCCGCCGTGATGGGCTGCTATGCCTTTTTTCTGCTGATCATGCTATGGATCGGCAGATTGTTCCGCCCAGGCTGGGTTTTCTACCTCGGATTGGCTGTTGCAGCCGGCCTGGTTGTATTCCAGTACCGCATGATCCGGGATCGCGATCCGGCCGACTGCTTTCGTGCGTTTCAGCATAACAACTGGATAGGCGCTGCGATCTTCGCCGGCATTTTCGCCAGCTTCTATTTCCAGAAACATATTTGACCGCCAATAATCGTCGCGGCAGGTCCGTATTTCTGCCGTGACGGCGCAATTCATCCACGAAGAGAAAAACATGGACCTCGGATTGAAGAATCGCGCGGTGCTGATCACCGGCGGCAGCAAGGGAATCGGGCTGGCGTGCGCACGTGCCTTCCTCGATGAAGGCGCCAGGGTCGCCATCGTATCGCGCGATTCCCGCAATCTGGACAAGGCTGGCGCGCAGTTGGGCAAGGTCACGCTGATCGCAGCAGACCTCTCGCGCGCCGACGACGCAAAGCGGATGGCGCGCGAAGCCGAATCCGCACTCGGTCCGATCGATATCCTGGTGAATTCCGCCGGCGCGGCGAAGCGTTATCCGCCGGACGAATTGAATGCGCAGTCCTGGCATGCGGCGATGGATGCCAAATACTTCACCTATATCCACGCGATGGATGCTTTGTTGCCCTCCATGCGCGATCGCAAGCGCGGCAACGTGGTCAACATCATCGGCGCCGGCGGCAAGGTCGCCTCCTCCATCCATCTGCCGGGCGGCGCGGCCAATTCCGCGCTGATGCTGGCTTCGGTCGGTCTGGCGGCTGTTTACGGAAAATTCGGCGTGCGCATCAATGCCATCAATCCCGGCGCCACCATCACCGATCGCATCCGCGAAGCGCTCGAACTCGAGGCAAAGGCCAAAGGCAGCACGGTCGAACGAGTGCTCGAGGAAGGCCAGGCGCGCGTGCCGCTGGGTCGCTATGCGGACCCGAAAGACATTGCCAGCGTGACGCTGTTTCTGGCCTCCGATCAGGCGGCCTATGTCACGGGCGCGGTGATCCCGATGGACGGCGGCAGCAATCCGATCATCTGAACGACGCCGCCCATGCATTACCAGGATCTTCGCGATTTCATCGGCCAGCTCGAAAAGCAGGGCGAACTCAGGCGTATCGCCAGCGAAGTCTCGCCGGTCCTGGAAATGACCGAGATCTGCGATCGCGTGCTCAAAGCGCAGGGACCGGCTTTGTTGTTCGAGAAGCCGAAGGGATTTTCAATTCCTGTCCTGGCGAACTTGTTCGGCACGCCCAGGCGCGTGGCGATGGGCATGGGCGAGGATTCGGTTGCAGCGCTGAAGGAAGTCGGCAAGCTGCTTGCGTATCTGAAGGAACCCGAGCCACCGTCCGGATTGAAGGATGCCTGGGACAAGCTGCCGGTGCTCAGGCAGGTCATGAACATGGCGCCGAAGATCGTCGGCAGTGCGCCCTGCCAGGACATCGTGTGGGAAGGCAAGGACGTCGATCTTGGCAAGTTGCCGATCCAGACCTGCTGGCCGGGGGATGCCGGTCCGCTGATCACCTGGGGCCTCACGGTCACGCGCGGTCCGCTCAAATCGCGCCAGAACCTGGGCATTTATCGCCAGCAGGTGATCGCGCCGGACAAAGTCATCATGCGCTGGCTCGCGCATCGCGGTGGTGCGCTGGATTACCGCGATCACTGCAACGCCAATCCGGGCCATGCATTTCCCGTGGCAGTCGCGCTCGGAGCCGATCCGGCGACGATACTTGGCGCGGTGACCCCGGTGCCGGATACGCTTTCCGAATACCAGTTCGCGGGACTTCTGCGCGGATCGAAAACCGAGCTGATCAAATGTATCGGGTCCGACCTGCAGGTGCCGGCGTCCAGCGAGATCGTCCTTGAAGGCGTGATCCAGCCGGGCGAAACCGCACTGGAGGGACCGTTCGGCGATCACACGGGTTACTACAACGAGCAGGAGAAATTTCCGGTGCTCACCATCGAGCGCATCACCATGCGCCGGGACCCGATCTATCACAGTACCTACACCGGCAAACCACCGGACGAGCCGTCCGTTCTCGGCGTGGCGCTGAACGAAGTGTTCGTTCCGCTGCTGACGAAACAGTTTCCGGAGATCGTGGATTTCTGTCTGCCGCCGGAAGGCTGCTCTTATCGCATTGCCGTAGTCAGCATGCGCAAGCAGTACGCGGGGCATGCCAAGCGCGTGATGTTCGGCATCTGGTCCTACTTGCGCCAGTTCATGTACACCAAGTTCATCATCGTGGTGGACGACGACATCGACGTGCGCGACTGGAAGGAAGTGATCTGGGCGGTCACGACCCGCGTCGACCCGGCGCGCGATACGCTGATTGCGGAGAATACGCCGATCGATTACCTGGATTTCGCCTCCCCGGTGTCCGGCCTCGGATCGAAAATGGGGCTCGACGCGACCAACAAATGGCCCGGTGAGACCAGCCGCAACTGGGGCGTTCCGATCGCGATGGATGCGCAGGTCAAACGCCGGATAGATGCGCTGTGGAGCGAGCTGGGGCTTTAGCAATGCCAAACTGGCTCGCGCGCGAAACCAGTCCGTATCTGCAGCAACACGCCGACAATCCGGTGGACTGGTATCCGTGGGCAGATGAGGCGCTCGCACGCGAACAGGACAGGCCGACCCTGTTGTCGGTCGGCTATTCCGCGTGTCATTGGTGCCACGTCATGGCCCACGAATACTTCGAGGATCCGCAGACCGCGGCGATGATGAACGCGTTGTTCGTGAACATCAAAGTCGATCGCGAAGAGCGCCCCGACCTCGACCAGATCTACCAGACTGCGCATCATCTGCTGACGCAGCGCTCCGGAGGATGGCCGCTTACCGTGTTCCTCACGCCGGAGCAAAAACCGTTCTTCGGCGGGACCTACTTTCCGAAGACTTCACGTTACGGGCTGCCTGGGTTTGCCGACCTGCTGCAGAAAATCGCTTCTGTCTACCGCGAGAAACGCGGCGAGATCGATCGGCAGAACGAATCCCTGCTCGAATTTCTCGTCAGCACGCTGCCTGCTCCGGCAGATCCGGTTGAATTGACTGCCGAACCGATCATCGCGGCAGCCAGGGAATTGCAGTCGGGTTTCGATGAAATCCACGGCGGCATCGGCGCCGCACCGAAATTTCCGCATCCTTACGAGCTTGCATTCTGCCTGCGTACCGCGCGGTCGGCGGGCGACGCCCGTTTGCACGACCTGGTAATCCTGACATTGAGGAAAATGGCGCAGGGCGGAATCTACGATCAGCTCGGCGGCGGATTCTGCCGCTATAGCACCGATGCCTACTGGCTGATCCCGCATTTCGAGAAAATGCTGTACGACAACGGTCCGCTGTTGCGCCTGTACGCGGATGCATGGGTTGTCACCTGCGATCCTCTGTTCCTGCGTGTTTGCGAGGAAACCGCGGGCTGGGTCATCCGCGAGATGCAGTCTGCGGAGGGCGGTTACTACATCTTCGCTCGATGCGGACTCCGAGCATGAAGAAGGCAAGTTCTACGTCTGGTCGCGAGAGGAATTCGCAGTGCTGCTTACTGAAGGAATCGCTGATCAAGTAGCCGCACGAGGCGACAGATGACCACGATTGGATTGAATTGTTAAGGTGAACGGATTTTTCATCGAAATGAGCACGGTTTTAGGGGCAAAAGCGGAGCATTTCCCCGCATCGTGGTCACG
>JANXPQ010000128.1 GCA_025357235.1 Betaproteobacteria bacterium | reverse complement strand
GGAGAGGGTGCTGAAAAACTACACGATCGGCGATGAATGCGTTTGGATCACCCTCTCCACCTGGTTGTGGGGGAGAGGGATGGGGTGAGGGGGCGGTGAGTGCGGGTCTTACGTAAATTGCGCCAGCTCGGCGGGACCGATGCGCCCATCGTGCAGGGCGGTCGCGAGCAGCGCGCCGGCGGCGCCCGCCGCTTTCACCTGCTGAAGGTCCTCGATCGATCGCACGCCACCCGCCGCATAAACATTGCAGCCGGGTACCCGCCTGGCAAGATTGACGATCAACGCCAAGTCCGGTCCCTTGTCACTGCCGACCCGATGCAGATTCATCGCCAGCACGCGCTGTGGCCAATAGTGTTCGGGATGCGTCAGCAGCGCCGACGGCCCCTTGAAATCGGCACCTTGATAGTCCAGGGAGAGCACCGGTGACGGGTCCGTACAGTGTTCCCGGATCACGGACACGAAGCCGGCATCGAGGAGGGATTCGCTGCCGATGACGGGACGGCCCAGCCCCGCGTCGAGCCAGCGGGCGAAGGCGGCTTCGTCATTTATGCCGGTGTCCGCCCAGAGTACGACGTCAGGATGGCGATCGTGGAGCTTCTTCAGGACTTCGTGATTGCTGCCCTGGCGCTGGATGGCATCGAGGTCCGCGAAATAGAACGTGCGGAAGGGGTGCAGGTGCAGCAACGCGGCCATGATCGTTTCCGGATCGGCGCCTTTGCACAGGTTCGACTGGATGGGTGCGTACTGCGCGCGGCGGCCTTCGCGGGCATGGACTACCATGCCGTCCTTGAGGTCGATGACGGGAATCAGGTTGAAGCCGGCCACGGGTAGTTTTTTCTCATGAAGATTCTGGCGTACGAACATATCACCGGCGGCGGAATGCTGGGCGACGCGCAGATGTCCGCGCTGGCACCGGAGGGGGACGCGATGTTGCGCGCCCTGGTGGATGATCTCACGGCGATTCCGGGCGTGGAAGTCACCATCATGCGCGATGCGCGGTTGGGCGCCGATCTGCCGGCGACCTTGCTTCCCGTCGGCAGTGCCTCCGATTTCTGGCCGGCGTTTCGCAGCGCAATGCGCGATGCCGATGCGGTATGGCCGATCGCGCCCGAGCAGGGCGGCATGCTGTTGCGGATCACGGGTGAAATCCTGCAGGCCGGACGTGTGCTGCTTGGATGCCGGCCTGATGCCGTGAAGATTGCAACAAGCAAAAGCGCAACCGCAGAGGTTCTCGCGCGCGCTGGGGTCGCCACGATTCCTGCTAACCCCGACGAGCGAAGCATCCCGCCGGAGGTCGGCGAAATCGTGGTGAAGCCGGATGACGGCGCGGGATGCCAGGAGACCCTGCTGTTCCACAGCCGATCGTCGTTGCAGGCCTGGATCCGGAATCACGCGAGACCCGGGCTGGTATTCCAGCCTTACGTTCACGGTGATGCCCGCAGCCTGTCGCTGCTGTGTTGCGAAGGCCGCGCCCGCCTGCTGGCCTGCAATCGCCAGAAAGTCCGCGTCGCCGGCGACGCCTTCGAATTTTCCGGCGTGAGCGTCAATGCGGTGGCAGACGAGGGCGGACGATATGCCGCACTGGCGGACGCCATCGCGCGAGCCTTGCCCGGCCTCTGGGGTTATTGCGGGGTCGATTTCATCGAAACCGATACGGGGCCGATGGTGCTCGAAGTGAACCCGAGGCTGACGACTTCGTACGCGGGCCTGCACCGGGCGATTGGAATGAACCCGGCGCAACTTGTGCTCGAATTGCCCGGCTCGCTTGAAGCCGTCGAGGGGACGAGGCATCGAACGCGCGCTGTCGAAGTAGAGGTCGCCCATGCCGGCTGATGTCGTGCTGGGTTGGGATGTCGGCGGCGCGCATCTCAAGGTTGCGGCGGTCGATCGCAAAGGCAGGGTGGTGCAGGTCGTGCAGCTGCCCTGTCCGCTCTGGCTGGGATTGGAGCATCTCGACCATGCAATTTCCGTGGCGCTCGCCGATATGCCCAGAGCCAGGCTCCACGCGGTCACCATGACCGGGGAGCTGACCGATTTCTTCCGGAGTCGCGCGCAGGGCGTGAAGACGATCATCGCGCGTTTCGCCAAACAGGCGCCGGTCGACCGCACTTACCTATATGCCGGTCCGGAAGGATTTCTGACACCGCAGAACGCGGCGCAGAAAACCGACGCTGTGGCGTCGGCAAACTGGGCGGCCAGCGCGCAACTGGTCGCGAGCCTTTTGCCGGATGCGCTGTTCGTCGATATCGGTAGCACGACCACCGATCTGGTTCCCATCCGTGGCGGCGTGTTGAGGATTCGGGGGTTAAACGATGCGGACCGATTGGCCTGCGAAGAGCTGGTGTATACGGGAGTGGTGCGCACGCCGCTCATGGCACTTGCGGACCGGATTCCGTTCGACGGGCAATGGATCCCGGCGATGGCCGAATATTTTGCCACCACAGCGGATGTCTACCGCCTGACCGGCGAATTGCCCGAAGGCGCCGATCAACTTCCCGCCGCCGACAACGGCGGAAAATCCGTACGCGACAGCGCGCGCCGGCTCGCGCGCATGATCGGTCGCGATCTCGAATCCGCCCCTCTCGCACAATGGAAACAGTGCGCCCGCCAGTTGGCCGACCTGCAGTTGTGGCAGATCCGGCAGGCTTGCGAACGCGTGTTGTCACGGGCCGATATCAACAATCGCGGCCCGGTCGTCGGAGCAGGCACGGGCAGATTCCTGGCCGCAAAGCTCGCCGCCCAACTCGGCCGGCGTTATCGCGATTTCGGCTCGCTGATCGATGCGGCACCGGACACGGCATCCTGGGCGTCGAGCTGTGCACCTGCCGTGGCAGTCGCGTTACTGGCGCAAAGGCGCAAGCGGAAATGACCGTGTGGGTTGTCAAGATGGGGGGCAGCCTCGCCAACTCCGAAGAGTTGCCGCGATGGCTGGATGTCATCGCTACCACAGGTGCGGGGAAAGTCGTGCTGGTGCCCGGCGGCGGTCCATGGGCCGATGAAGTCCGCTCAGCCCAGAAGCGTGAAGGCTTTGACGATCGCGTCGCGCATCGCAAGGCGCTGCGCGCAATGGAGCAGTACGGAAGAGTGCTCGCAGAAATGCGGGCGAACCTTGTTCCAGCCGCTGGCATCGCGGTGATTCATGAAGCCCTGCGCAACGGCCAGGTCCCGGTCTGGATGCCTTACGAGATGGTCATCGCCGATCCCTCCATTCCCGAGAACTGGGACGTCACTTCCGACAGCCTGGCGGCGTGGCTCACGGGCCGATTGCGGGCGCAAGGCCTTGTTCTGGTCAAGTCCGGCGAATTTGATGGCGGCCGCGTCGATGCCATGGAAATGGCCGAGCGTGGCTGGGTGGACGCTTGTTTTCCCCGGTTCATCGCCACGGCCGGTTGTGCCGTGCATGTGATGAGCAGAGACGGGTGCGAGCGGTTTGGAAAAATATTGAAGCCCGGAATCGACGTTATGGCTGAGAGCTAGTATCGGAAGACAAGCCGCTTTTCCTGGTTCCGGAGGTTTATGCTATTGGAAACTTGTTTATAGCCTGGCGCGCTCAAGAACCAAGTGCAACATTTGTGGGAGAAAATGTTGCATGGGAAAACGCTACGGTCAGTTGGGTATTGAAGAGCGAACGATGATCCAGACGCAACTGGAGATGGGAATCAAACCGGCGGCGATTGCCTTGGGGTTGAATCGGTCGGCATCGACGCTTTCTCGCGAGCTGCGTCGAAATGGCTGGGTTCGCCCGAAGGAGGATCGCGGTCCAGGGCGACCCCCGGTGGCGGGCGGCTATCGAGCGCAAGCCGCCCACAAACGCGCCCGAGCCTGCACGCTCACGCCGCGCGTTGAGCGCCGGCTGCGACCTGGCGGCGCGTTGTGGGGTCGTGTCATCCGATACCTGAAGGCGGGCTACTCGCCTGAGCAGATTGCCGGCACACTGGCGCTTGTGCATTCCGAAACGCCTTCGTTGCGGGTTTCTCATGAAACCATCTACACAGCGATCTACGCCATGCCGCGTGGCGAGCTGCGCACGCAAGTGATTGGCTGGTTGCGATTCGGCCATGCCAAGCGCCGTCCCCGTGCACGGGGCGAAGACCGGCGGGGACGCATTCCTGACATGGTCAGCATTCATGACCGGCCGCCTGAAGTTGAAGAACGGCTGATACCCGGGCACTGGGAGGGCGATCTGATCAAGGGGGCCAACAATCGCTCGGCTGTCGGTACGCTGGTGGAGCGCACCACCTTGTTCACCGTGCTCTCCAGGATGAAGGACGCCAGTGCGGAATCGGCGCTGAGCGGCTTCAGTCATGTACTCAATCGCATCGAGGCTCAAAAGCGACTGTCGATGACTTACGATCAGGGCCGGGAAATGACGGAGCATCAACGGCTGACGCAGGCCACCGGGGTGAAGGTGTACTTCGCCGATCCGCACAGTCCATGGCAGCGCGGCATCAACGAGAACACCAACGGACTGTTGCGACAGTACCTGCCCAAGGGCAGCGACTTGAGCGGCTTCACTCAGGCGCAACTGGATGCGATTGCCTGGAAACTGAACACCAGACCACGCAAGTCGATGGGCTTCCGCTGCCCCGCTGAGTTGTTCACCCCGGACGCTTTCGATTTCAAGAAGCATCATGCTTCGCTTTTTGCACTTGGTCATTGAAACCGCCCCTTATGAACATGTTGCCAATGCTGGAAATGTTTATCATGAAGTCTACTTCTAGTTAGTCGTCCCACGATGAATGCGGCAGCTCGAAGCTGCAAGCCATCCGCGATCAGCTGCACGGTAGTGCCGAGCGTACCCCCCCCGGGGGCAAACTCACTGACACAGGGAACGAGCCCCGAGTAATGAATTGATAAGTGGTTGGCGGGTCTATTGAGTAGATGGACCCGACGCCACACGCGGAGATAATGCCATGAGCACAATTCGTCTGACCGCATTGTTCGTCGCATTCATCGGCGCGACCGCGCTCGGTGCAGCAAGCCAGGTCTGGGCCCAGCAGAAATACACGATACCCCGTACCCCGGAGGGGCCCAACGAGTACTTGAAGGAGTACACCATCGACGTGGGCGATGAGCCAGGGCATCAAGTGCGCATCTACCAGATCCGCATGGAGTACCCGAAGCGTGACTTGGCCTTTGGTGGAGTCATAGTGAAAGAGAGGGTCATGACCGACATGACCGATTTCGTCAGCCAAAGTGGCCCTTTTATCGGATACAGTGTCTATACGCTCGAGGACGGCAACAAGGTCTTTAGCCGCTTTACCGGCACGACGCAAACCGGTAGTGCGGAGGGGCGCAAGTTCGTATTCGTAGAGAATTTTGTCGGCGGCACAGAAAAATTCAAGGGCATGCGTGGTCAGTTGCGCGGCAGTGGCGAGCGTGCGGCGGGGGCAAAATCACTGACAGCGGAAACGAGCGGTGAGTACTGGTTTGAGGAGTAGTTGGCAGACAGCCGGCTAACCCGGCGCTGAACCGGAGCGCCCAAGACCTTCGCTCTTGCGTTCCCGTCGCGCTTCGCTTGCCGGCGCCCGGTTAGCTTTGGCGTTGGGCGATCAGTGGCGGAGGGATTCGGTGGCATTGACCGAGCTTGAGTGCAAGCGATACGAGCGCGATCTGGCGAGATTCTTGGAGCGCCGTCGTCCACCACCCCACGTTCGGCCGAAGCTCGATATCGGGTACAAGATCTCCGGGCAGAGCGTTGAGATCCTTGAGATTCGCCCTGACTGGCGAGATCCCAAGATCAAGCGGAAGCATCCCGTCGCGAAGGCAACCTTCGTACGAACCAGGAATAGATGGCGGGTGTTTTGGATGAAACGTGACCTCAAGTGGCACGCCTACGAATCTACCCCTGAAGTCGCGAGTCTTGAGACCTTCTTGAAAGTGGTCGATCGTGATGAATTCTGTTGCTTCTTTGGATAGCCAGATTCGGCCCAACCCGACGCTCGTTCGGACCGTCCGCCTGTGGCGTTCGGCCGCACAGCTAGTGCGTTAGGCATCTCATTTGAACAATACGCTGCCATATCAGCTATTCGCCGATGTGGTGCTGTCTGTTCACTTCGTCATCGTGATTTTCGTCGTTGGCGGTCTTGTCTTCATCGTGGTCGGCGCGTTCCGTGGTTGGCGCTTGGTCCGCAAGCTCTGGTTCCGTTTGGCGCACCTGGCTGCAATCGCAGTCGTCGTCGCTCAAGCCTGGCTTGGCGCTGTTTGCCCGCTCACCACCCTGGAAATGTGGCTCCGTGCCAAGGCTCGAGAAGCGACCTACTCAGGCAGCTTCATTGAGCACTGGTTGCAGCGCTTGCTGTACTACGAAGCACCACCCTGGGTGTTCACGCTCGCCTACTCAGCATTCGGGCTAGTCGTCCTCGCCACATGGTGGTGCTTTCCGCCGAGGTCAAACTCACCTTCTAGCGCGCGGAGAGTGAGCGGCCGGGGAGATTGGTAACAAAATAGTCTGAGGACATGGGTTGCACGTTTAGAGCAGAAAAGTGGAGCCAGTTCTTTCGTTCGGTAACTGACGAAAGCGCATCTCAAGCAGCAGTGCGTCGAATTCGAGCAGCGCCTTGTGGAATCGCAGCGCGGATCGCAGCAAAGGCCTCTTGATCCAGAATCTGTCCGCGTTCGCAGTTTCGGCACAGCGCGCCGCGGAACCCCAGGTAGTCCGGCCCGATTGCGAGAAGCGTGGGAACGTCTTCCTGTCGCAGCGAGCCGGCCAACCCCGTAAGAAGTCGGCAGTTACGACTGCGAATAACAAACTCCTCGAGTTCATTCGCGGTACGCCAGTCGAGAAGCGTCTTGCCGGTCTTGTGTGCCGTGTCCAGCATCGCTCCGGCAAACCCGTTGCGAGTAAGTTCGTCTACCAGCGCGAGATCGTAAGGCTCGTCCGCGAACATGACTCCAATCAGGCGGGCGCGGTTCGTCAGTTTCGACAGTGCGATTGCGCAGTCCAATGCCCGTGGGCGAGTAAAGAATCCGATCTTGATGTAGTCCACGCCGGTATCCGCCATGCGCGCGACCGCCGCAGCCATCAACTGCGGATCCATCGAGGGCAGGTCGCCAATGGTGGCGCTGACGGGCCGGCGCCCGCCGATCGCCTGGACGCAGATGCGCACCGCCGCGTGATCGAGCGCGCCGAGCGCGCCGCGCGAAGGTTCCTTGAGATCGATCAGATCGGCGCCGCCTTCGAGCGCGACCAGCGCTTCGTCCAGCGAGCGGACGCTCGCGAGCATCATGGTCATGCCGCGCTTTCCTTGTCAGTG
>JANXPQ010000104.1 GCA_025357235.1 Betaproteobacteria bacterium | reverse complement strand
CGGTTGATGATGCCTTCATCAATCCCTTTGCGGGTGGCGATCGCGAGGCCATTGATGCGCTGGAGCTGCAACTCAAAGAGTCGATCGGATTGCAGATGATCGCAGACGTTCCGCTGGGTGCGTTTTTATCTGGCGGTATCGATTCCTCTACGGTCGTGGCGTTGATGCAGGCGCAGTCAAGCCGACCTGTGAAGACTTTCACGATCGGTTTTCAGGAGGAAGGCTACAACGAAGCCGAGTACAGCCGAGCGGTCGCGAAGCATCTACGGACTGAGCACACGGAGCTTTACGTCACGCCGGACGAGGCGCGGTCTGTGATCCCGCAATTGCCAACTCTCTACGATGAGCCGTTCTCGGATTCATCGCAGATCCCCACTTTTCTTGTAAGCCAGATGGCGCGGCAGCATGTCACGGTGGCACTTTCTGGAGACGGCGGAGACGAATTATTTGGCGGATACAATCGCTATTTTCTTATGAGGAAGATATGGCGGTACGTTAGCAGGCTTCCGCCAGAAATGCGGCATGCAATCGTGTCGGCGATCGACGCAATACCACCTCGGGCCTGGAATCTTGTTTATGGCGGCATCGCCAAAGTACTTCCCCGAAATCTGCGTTCTGTTCAGTTAGGCGACAAGGTGCATAAGCTCGCGGAGATTCTCGAATGCGCGGATCCGGAGGCAATCTACTATGGATTGATCTCTCACTGGAAACAGCCCGCGGATGTCGTGATGGGTGCCCGCGAGCCGAAGACGATCATGACGCATAGCCGGGATTCGGAGGGAATCCCGGACATCGAGCAGTTCATGATGTACCTGGATGCCATCAGTTATTTGCCCGACGACGTTCTGGTGAAAGTGGATCGGGCCGCAATGGGGGTTGGCCTTGAAACGCGGGTGCCGTTTCTCGATTACAGGGTAGTGGAACTGGCCTGGAGATTGCCGCTGTCCATGAAAATCAGAAATGGACAGGGCAAATGGATATTGAGGCAGGTGCTCAACAGATATGTGCCGAAAGCGCTGACGGATCGACCCAAGATGGGATTTGGCGTGCCTATCGATTCATGGTTGCGTGGGCCATTGCGCGAGTGGGCGGAAGCCTTGTTGGAGGAGGGCCGGCTGAGAAGGGAAGGCTTCTTTCATCCGCAACCGATTCGCCAGAAGTGGATGGAGCATCTCTCCGGACAACGGAACTGGCAGTACCATTTGTGGGACATATTGATGTTCCAGGCGTGGCTTGAGAAAGAGCAAGCACATTGACGCACGAAGAGGTTCCTCACATCTGCGTCGTAGCAAATACGACTTGGTACATTCATAATTTCCGCGGACGATTGATTGCCGAGTTAATTGAGCGCGGATATCGTGTAACAGTTCTTTCCCCGCCAGATAAATATGTCGAGAAAGTCACGGCACTGGGTGCGCAATATGTCCCTTTGCCCATGAATAACGCGAGTACCAATCCGTTATTGGAACTTATAACAATAGGTAAAATTTTCGGTCTTCTTCGGCGCATCAGACCAACGATGCTGCTCACCTATACGCCGAAGGTCAACATTTACGTTTCAGTAGCCGCTCGATTCCTTGGTATTCCGGTTATCGCCAACGTGTCGGGACTTGGCCGGGCGTTTACAGCCGGCGGGTGGTTGGAGGTGGTGGTCAGGCGCCTCTACTGGTTTACGCTTCAAACTCCTCGTGTCGTGTTTTTTCAGAATGAAGAAGATCGGACCGAGTTTGTAAGAGCAGGTCTGGTGGAGAAAGAGAAGACGCAAAGGCTGCCCGGTTCGGGGGTGGATGTGGATCGTTTTCAGCCAACGGACCGTAACTCTGGTGATAAGGAGTTCGCCTTTCTGCTGGTCGCACGCCTCCTCTGGGACAAGGGTGTGGGTGAATACGTAGAAGCGGCGCGATTGCTCCGTACCGAATACCCAGATGTCAGATTCAGACTGCTTGGATTTCTCGATGTTAAAAACCCTTCGGCCATTTCACGCGATCATGTCGAGGAGTGGGGTAAAGAGGGATTGATCGAGTATCTCGGCGAAGTCGAGGATGTAAGAGGCGTTTATGCCGAGGCGAATTGCATGGTTCTTCCGTCCTATTATCGCGAAGGGGTGCCAAGAACATTGCTCGAAGGAGCGAGTATGGGAATTCCAATCATTACGGCAGATTCAGTGGGATGCAGGGATACGGTAGAGGATGGCAAGACCGGGTTCCTTTGCCGCCCCAGGGATTCGAGGGATCTCGCCAACAAGATGCGGAGAATGCTCTCGTTGCCAGAGGAAGAGCGACGACGATTGGGACAGGCTGGCCGGGAGAAAATAATCCGGGAATTCGACGAGCGGATCGTTATAAATAAATATTTGGAAGTAATTGGCGAAATCGTGAGAAGAAACTTCACTACTAATCGAATTTAGGATCGCAATTGCTTTTGTTGAGGGCTACTGTTCTGAACAGGGAAAGCCCGAACATGGGCAATTAAATAGCAGGGCGTTTTTGGAAGGGAATGCGCAAGGCGCTGGAGAACCACTACGAAATGCGTCATTCCCTTCAAAAGTGGAGGAATTTGCTGGATACTGTCGCAAAACGATAAAGAGAAAAAGAAGCGGGGGAGCAAAAGTGTAGAGGGGAATCCTGCCAGCTTGGTTGCGTAGTACGTTTGTACGGGTCGTGCAGGGGAAGTACGAACGGCGGTATAAAAAGGGGGACAAGTAGCATGTACTACGCAACGGTCGCGTTCTTTTCGACCTTGTTGTTGCTTGTCGCACTACGGCGCGCAGCGCGTCGTTATGGCTTGATCGATAAGCCGTCAGCCCGCAAAACTCATCATGGCGATATTCCCGTCGTCGGCGGATTGGCGATCGGCGGGGCGTTCCTGGCTACGTTTTTTGTCGCCCAGGCGCCGCTCACTTCTTTCCTCACCCCGTTTGTCGTTGCCTGCGTGATTGTCCTGGCGACAGGACTTTTCGATGATCTCAACAAGTTTTCCACTCGCAGCAAGTTTCTCGGCCAGTTGGGCGCCGCGGTAATCATGACGTCATGGTCAAACCTGTACCTGGTCGATCTGGGCAATTTGTGGGGAACGGGCGATGTGCTGCTTGGCAACTGGGCCATTCCGTTCACGGTGTTCTGCGTGGTCGGAATCATGAACGCGATGAACATGATCGACGGGCTGGACGGCCTCGCCGGCGGGATAGGCCTGGTCGCGGCTGTATGGCTTTGTCTCGCGGCGGGATTGAGCGGGCTGTTCAACGATCTCCAATTCCTTTGCGTTTTCGCGGCGGCGATCGCCGCTTTCCTCCTTTTCAATCTGCGCCATCCGTGGCGACGGCACGCCGTGGTGTTTCTGGGCGATGCGGGGAGTATGTTTCTGGGATTCGTCCTGGTCTGGTTTGCCGTGGATATTTCACAGAGTGCACCGCGCGATTTTTATGCCATTTCCGCGGTCTGGATTCTCGGCGTCCCCATCATGGATACGGTCTATGTCATGCTGAGGCGCCTGATCCGCGGGCTCAGTCCGTTTTCCGCCGACCGCCGGCATGTTCACCATACACTTATCTATGTCGGGGTCAGCGAAACCCGGACTGCATGGGCCCTGCTGGGCGTTTCCGTTCTGTTCGGCAGCGTCGGCTTCTTTGGCTGGTTTTATAGATTGCCGGAATACGTTCTCACGTACGCGTTCATAGGTACCTTTGCCGTGCATTACGGATTCATGCAGTACTGGCGCGAGATTTTCAAATTCTTCGGCATCAGGCATAAGGCGCTTGTCGTCGATCCCGCTGCCGAGGCAAAAGCGCTGGCGAAATAAAAACAGAGGAAAGGGCGAAAGGGCTGTGACGTAGATAAGGGGATTTCGCCAATATAGCGTATACGCTATACTATCCACCGTGAACTGGACCGTCACTTTCTATAGTCGGTGTCTCGAGGCCGAGATCCTGGCATTTCCAGCTGGCTTCCTTGCGCGCTTTCTGCGGTATGCCGAAAGAATGGAAGTGTTCGGCGCCGATCTTGGCATGCCTCATACCCGTGCAATGGGTAACGGGCTTTTCGAACTTCGTATCAAGGCTGCGGAGGGAATTGCGCGGGTATTTTAAGGAAGTAAAAGATGGCTACTAGCACTCTCAAACGGTTCAAAGCGCGTGCACTTGCGCGTCCGGAAGTCAGGAAGGCGTATGACGATATCGAGGGAGAGTTCGCATTCCTCGACGAGGTTCTGAAGGCCAGGGCTTCATCCGGTCTTACCCAGGCTGAAGTCGCTGCCCGCGTCGGTACGACGCAGTCGGCGATTGCACGCCTGGAATCGTCGGCACTGAAGCACTCGCCCTCCATCGCCACACTGCAACGATATGCGAGAGCCATGGGATACAAAGTCGAGATCCGCCTGGTCAAGGAAGGGCGTCAAGGCCGGAAGGGCCAGGGCGGGGAGAAGCAGGACTAAGTGCTGAGAAAGAGCAGGACTCAGGAGTCAGGACGTAGGGCTCAGAGGGGAAAGCAGGACTGAGGGCCAAGGACTTATGGGTGAAGTAACGGCAAAGATCCAAATGCAGATCGACTTCGCTGGATTCCCGCAAAGGGATCGGCGTTGCCATAACCTGGCTTCGCCCATTCATGCCTGCGCCAGAACGAAACAAGGTAATTCCCAATTGATCAAAAGCAACTGGATTCGGGGCGGCCGCATTGCGGCCGCCTTTTTTATGGCGGCGGTGCTGTTCGTCGAAGCGGGCGAGATCGGCAAGGTCAATACATTGCCGCCGCTGATTCACAAAGTAGAGCACTTCTTATACTTCGGTCTTATGGCGTTGCTGTTTGCGCATGGCTTTGGCCGGCGCTGGTTCTGGATGGCGTTGCTCGTCGTGCCATTGATTGGTGCCCTCGACGAGTGGCATCAGCTCTATGTTCCACTGCGCAACGGCTCGGTGTGGGATTGGATGACGGATGCGGCGGGGACGATTGTCGCGGTGTACATGTATAGCCGCTGGATCGTCCGGCGCGAGCCAAAAGGTGCCCCACAAGGGGATACCGATCTTCGACCATAAAAGGTAAAAGGGGAAAGTTACGGGCGAGAGGCGAGAGACTAGAGGCGAGAGGATAGGCAGGACTGAGTGTCGAGCCGGCTAAATCCTTGCTGGGTGCGCGGTGCAAGGGGAGAAAAAGGGTGAGTCTCGGTGCGAAACCTTAGTGCCGGGTCTGTACCTTCCAGTCGGCGACTAAATTCTCAGACTTGCGCCAAGGGTCGGACTACACGCAGTCGATCCTTCATGACGCGCTCGGCGATCTTCAGGTCGTAACCCGCCTGGAGATTTAGCCAATACTGCGGTGATTGCCCGAACACCCGCCCGAAAAGCAAGGCGAGTTCGGCGGTAACCGGCCGCGTGCCGTTGACGACGTGAGACACCCGCATGGACGATACCCCGATGGCGCGGGCGAATTCCGCCTGTGAAGTGCCAAGATCTTCCAGCATCTCCTTGAGAAACTCCCCGGGATGAATCGCGGGTAAACCGTTTTTGATAGCCATGACTCTTCTGCCTCAGTGGTAATCGACGATCTCGACGTCGAAGGCATCACCGCGTTCGAATCGAAAACAGATTCGCCATTGATCGTTGATGCGGATATTCCATTCGCCCTTTCTGTCGCCTTTCAAAGCTTCCAGACGATTGGACGGTGGCGAGCGCAGGTCATCAATTGCCGTGGCCGCATGGAGTTGGGTGAGCCGCATCACCGCGCGCGTGCGTATTTCCGATGGGATCCGTCGCGATTTGCCTGTCGCGAAGAAACGTTCAGTATCTAAGGACGCAAATGAACGGATCACGAAAGGCATCGTAAACACATTGTTTATGATCGTCAAGTGATATCAAGCGCCGTTGACTGCTTGAAGCTGACCTCATCCAGGCCGGATGCTCTTCAGGCAGCATCGAAACGGCGTGAACGGCAAGGTAGGGGACGGGTGCGAAGGGCGCGAGGTTGGTCGGCGCGCTGGACGAATGGCATCAGCTCTACGTGCCGGGACGCAACAGCTCGGCGTACGATTGGGCGACGGACGTATTCGGCACGGTCGTCGCCATTTTCGCCTATTGGAGAATGGCGAGTCGGCGGAAGAGCCCGTGCGAGCGTGACGGGGTAAAAACAGAGGAAAGAGAGCAGGCGAAAGGTCAAAGGTTAAAGGGGAAAGTTATGGGCGAGGCGAAGGACGGGTAGAAAGGGAAAATCTGCTGGACACCGGCCCCGCTGGTTTGCGACTGTTACGGTCCATAAGCCATTGACTCACAGTGCGCCATTGGCGTAGCATCAATCATGGTCTTCGTAGAGCAGACGATCAGATTCTCCTTCTGACCATTTATGGCAAGAGTGAAAAGGCGGATCTGAGCGCTGCAGACCTGAAACGTGTCGTAAAGATGCTCGAGGAACTGACAAATGGTTGATCGCGATATTGGCAAGGAGATCATTCAAGGTCTTGAAGAGTTCAAGGCGTGGAGACGGGGTGAAGTTAAGCTCAGGACCATCGACGTCGATATGCCGCGCGCGGCGGACGTGCCGGCTATTCGCAAAACTCTGGGTCTTTCTCAGCCCGAGTTTGCCCGTTTCATGGGAGTGAGCGTAGCTACGTTGCGTAACTGGGAACAGGAGCGTCGCGAACCCCAGGGGCCGGCGCGCTCGTTGCTGCTGGTTGCAAAAAAGCAGCCGGCGGCTGTGATCAAAGCGTTTAAAACCGCTGATTCGGCGCCAACGCTCAAAGCCCACAAGAAGGCTGGGCGCAGCGCTCGTACCCGCGCGACTCAGTCAGCGTGAAACTCCTGCGAGACATGTTGAATGCGGTCGTTTTCAGGGCCGCAAGCTCAGGCCTTTGCTCCATCGCTTTAACCTTTTCACTTTCAACTTTCCCCTCGCATTCCGCGCTGAGCGCGGAATGCCGCGTCATCGACCCCGAGCTGCAGGGCTACTACGAAGGCGGGTGCAAGAACGGGTTGGCGCATGGGGATGGCTATGCCCGCGGCACGGCGCAATATCAGGGTGAATTCAGCAAGGGCATGAAGCACGGCAAGGGAGTGAAGAGCTGGCCGTTGGGAGACCGCTACGAAGGCGGTTTCGCGAACGACCGCAGAGATGGCAAAGGCATGTACGTGTGGGGTGCCGGCTCGCCCTGGTCCGGGGAGCGCTTCGTGGGCGACTATGTCGCGGACCAGCGCCACGGCTGGGGCGCCTATTACTGGCCCAACGGCGATCGCTTCGAGGGGGTCTGGAAGGAAGACCGCCGCTACGGTTACAGCGCCATGGAGCAACGCCGGCAGGCGGCTGCGGCGGCGCGGGGCGAGGCGATGCAGCCCGGAACGCAGGTTTGCTCATGGGGGCAGACCGGCATCGCATACAAGGTTTTGCGGGTGGGGAAGGTGGAAACATTGGAGGGCAACGCCTTGCAGGTGCGGCTGGTCCGCCTGGAGGGCGTGCCGCAAGCGGTCAGCGGCAGCAACCTGCAACCGGGCATGCTCCTGAATTCCGCGCCGGCGGACTGGACGCCGTGTTCCTAGGCTGGCCGCTCTTTGCAAAAATACACTTGCCATTCAAGGTTTTCCCCCATTATAATTCCGCTCGAGATGGAGTTTTCGGTGTTCTCGTCAGACAGGGGGCAACAATGAAAAAGCTGGCTTTGGGTTTGGTGATGGCGGCATTTTCGTCGGGCGTCTTCGCCCAGGCGGAAACAGCCGGTGCAGCCGCCGCGGGTGCGGGCGGCGCGGCGGGCGCGACGACGGCGGTCACCACCAGCACAATGCTGATAACCGCGGGCGTGGTCGCTGCCGGGGCCGTTGCAGCGGGCGCCAAATCAGATTCCACCACGACTCATAAATAATGCAAAGGCCAGACAGAATGTCTGGCCTTCTGATTTGCGGGACCGGGCTCGCCGCAGGGTGGGATTTCCGGTCTTTTCATTTTCCAGCGTGACCATCCCATGAATACAAAAACTCTACGGCTCTTCTCCTGGATCACCCTCTCGGCTTTTCTGCCCGTCAATGCGGCCTTCGCCGCGCCGGCCGGCCAGATCACGCAATCCTCCGGTTATGTCGCGGTGTCTTCACCGCAGATGGCGCCGAAGTCGGCCACCAGCGGGGAGGCCATCGAAAGCGGTCAGACCGTGACGCTTGGTGACGGCGCCCGCGCCGTCATCAAGTTCCAGGATGGACAGATTATCGCGCTGCAGTCCAAGAGCGTATTCAAGGTCAACAGCTATAAGTACGACCAGGCGGCGCCGGAAAAGGGCGAGAGCTTCTTCTCGCTGCTGCAAGGCGGCCTGCGTTCGATTACCGGTCTGATCGGTGGCAGCAACAAGGCGGGTTGGAAACTGGCCACTCCAACTGCAACGATGGGAATTCGCGGTACCGATTTCATGGTGGTGGTCAATCAGGGCGTGTACCTGAAAGTCGATGCCGGTGCGGTTTCAGCGACCAACAGCGCCGGCACGGCGGTCATCGGGGCCGGCCAGACCGCGGCGGTGGCGAGCGGCACCGCCCTCGGAACC
The DNA here is from genome assembly GCA_025357235.1 of Betaproteobacteria bacterium. Lineage (GTDB taxonomy): Bacteria > Pseudomonadota > Gammaproteobacteria > Burkholderiales > JACQAP01 > JACQAP01. The sequence goes on along the minus strand of JANXPQ010000104.1, from coordinate 5,844 downwards.
GTGGTTCCGGCATCGGCCGTTCCGGCCGGCACCTTCGGTGAACTGTCGGCGATCAATCTCAGCGCGGTCGGCAGCTCGGCGGCCGGTTCGACTGGGGCGGCGGCGGGCGGCACCGTGCTCGGTGTTCCGACCGCGGTCGTGGTCGGCGTCGGCATTGCAGGTGCGGCGGCAGCAGCGGCGAGCGGTGGCGGCAGCGATACGACTACACACCACTGAAAGGCGGCATAGGCGAGGAAAGCAGTGCTGAGGACTGAATAAGAGCGACAGTCTCATCCATTCACGGTATTCGCCGCTTCATCGATTCACGGTTTTACGATTTTTTAAAGAGCGCCGGGCGGCGCTCTTTGGTTTTGTGAGGCGCAGAAAATAACTCGAATGAAGATCCGCCTTCACATCGTTTTTTTCCTGCTGCTCTTCGCAGCAGCATTCCAGGTGCGGGCCGAACCGAGCCTCACCGGCCAGACCGGCCTGATCTACATGCCGGACGCGCGCATCGACCCGGACGGCACCTGGCGCACCGGCTACAGCTTTGCGGATCCGTATGCCGCGGTCTGGGTGAGCCTCACGGCATTGCCGCGCCTGGAAGCGTCCTTGCGCTATACCTCGATCAGGGGCGTGCCCGGGTTCATCGATCCGGCGCGTGCCGGCTCTTACGGGGATTACAAGGACAAATCCTTCGACACCAAATTTCTGGCTCTGGAAGAAGACGGCTGGTGGCCTGCCGTGGCGCTCGGCGTGCAGGATGTTTTCGGCACGGATGTTTTCCGTGCGACCTACGTCACCGTCGGCAAGAAGGTCGGCGATTTCGATTTCACGTTCGGTTACGGGGCGCAGCGCATCGACGGCGCTTTCGGCGGCGTGCGCTACAGCCCGCAGTGGCTGAAGGGCTGGTCGCTGGTGGCGGAGTACGACGCGAACGATTACAAGCGCGATATCGGGTCTTCGTTGAGCGGCGTCGATCAGCGCAAACACGAACTCGTCGCCGGCGTGGAGTATCGCTATGGCTGGCTGGGCTTGCAGGCCAGTTACGGCCACGACGAAGCCGGGGTCAACGCCTACATTTCGATTCCGTTGCAGCAGCACGAGTTCGTGCCGCACATCAACGAGCCCGCCCCTTACACCGAGGTCAGGCCGCGCCCGCGGCTGGAGCAATGGAACAGCGATGCCGAGCATCGGCAGCGCATGATCCAGGCGTTGCTGCGGCAGGATTTCAAGAACGTGCGCGTCGCCACCGAGAGCGATCGCCTGATCGTCGTGCTGACCAACGCGCGGATCTCGGAGATGAGCCGCGCGGTCGGTCGGGCGGCGCGGACCATCGTGGCGCTGGCGCCGATCGAGACGCGCGAGATCCGCATTACTTACACGGTGAACGATCTGGCGTTCGCGACCTACGAGTTCGTCGACGTGCAGCGCCTGCAACGTTACTTCAACGGCCAGATCGGACGCGCCGAACTGGACGACTACGTGAACCTGACTTACGCGCAACCCGGCAGCGAGGACATCGCCGCGGAAAAGGAGGAAGTCGTCGCCGCGCTGGACAACGCACGCAAGTCGACGTTCTTCGACCAGACCGAGGGCGACATTTACAGCTTTCGCACGGAATCCAGTTCGCTGTCCCGGTTCAAGATCAGCCCCAAATTCGGCCTGTACCTGAACGATCCGAGCGGCGCTTTCCGCTACGACACTTATGTGCAGGCGAACTACGACCGCAACATCTCGAAAGGCCTGTTTTTCAATACCGCGGCGCGCGTGACGCTGCTCGAAAACGTGAGCGGCGTGACCCAGGATTCGAACAGCACGCTGCCGCATGTGCGCTCGGACATCGCGGACTACTATGAGCACAACGGCCTCAAGATCACCAAGGTGATGCTCAACAAGTATTTTCATCCGGACGACCGGGTGTATGTGCGCGCCTCCGCGGGCATCTACGAAATGATGTATGCCGGCGCCGGCGGCCAGGTGCTGTATCACCCGCAGAGCGAGCGCTGGGCGGTGGATTTTTCGTCGGACTGGCTGCGCCAGCGCGACTTCAGCGGCTACTTCGGTTTCCGGGAGTACGAAACGCTCACCGCGCTGGCGGCATTCCACTACACCCTGCCGTACTACGGGCTGACGGGAACGGTGCGCGCCGGCCGCTTCCTCGCCAGAGACACGGGCATGCGCTTCGAGTTGAAGCGGCGCTTCGCATCCGGTTTCGAGATCGGTGCGTGGTACACGTTCACCGACGGCAACGACATCACCAGCCCGGGCTCGCCGGCCAAGCCGTATAACGACAAGGGCATCTACGGTTCGATACCGCTGACCGCGATGCTGACCCGCGATACCCAGGTGGCCAGCGCCTTCTCGATTTCGCCGTGGACGCGCGACGTCGGCCAGATGGTGCAATCGCCCGGCGACCTCTACGAGATGGTCGAGCGGCCGCGGGCCAACATGAACGATCAGGACGGGCTGGTGCACTTCGGCGACCAGGACGACGACGCCTATCGGCCGGATCCGCCGAACGCGATCCAGAACGGCGCCAACTGGGATGCCTTCCAGTATTACCTGGGCAGCCTCGGGCCCACGCTGATATCGGACGATGTGCTGCTCGGCACGATCCTCGGCGTCGCGGCGGTGGGACTTTCGTACACGGTCGACGACAAGGTCGACAACTGGGCAAAGAACCACAAGGACGATCGCATCAATCGCGGTGCGGGCGACCTGGGCAAGTTCGCCACGCTCGGTGTGCTGGGTGCGACCGCCTTCGCTGCCCTGGATCGCGACGATCCCCGGCTGTCGCAAACCGCGGTGAGTTCGTTGCAGGCGGGCGCCATCGGCCTGGGCATATCGCTCGGCGGTAAATATGCGATCGGGCGCGCGCGCCCCGACCTGAATCTGGGCAAGAAGGATTTCTCGGCAAGCCGCAGCGATGCGTCGTTCCCGTCCGACCTGACCACGGTCGCCTGGGCCGCGGTGACGCCTTACGCAAAGGAGTACGACGTGCCCTGGCTATACGGCGTTGCGGCCCTGGCCAACATCGGCAGGGTGGCACAACGCCGACACTGGTTCTCCGATACCGTCGCCGGTTCGTTCATCGGCTACGGCGTGGGCTCGCTGATGTGGTCGCTGAACAAGGAAAGGCAGAAGGGCGATCCGAAGGTGTCAGTGAATGCGACGGGGGTGGAGGCTAGTTGGGAGTTCAGGTAGCTATGACGGACGGCGAAAGGAAAGCAATGAAGCGGGGGCCGGAAGCGCAGTGGAGAACCTTCCGTAATTACTGTGCGCACGACGCCATGGCTGGCGCGCCATGTATGTGACGGATGGACTGCGGCTGTGAGCCGCTAGGCGGAAGCATTGGATTCGCGCGCTATCTGACGGCGCAATTCTTGGAAGCGCGCCTCGGGGTGGTCTCCGAACAGCGGATCGTCGCCTTGCGGCGCGAGGTTTTTCACCGCGTCCCAGTCCTCCACCGTGAGGAACCGGGCCGCGAGTGTCAGCACTTCGCGCTCCTCTTTGTATATGTGGTTCCTGTAATACACCAGATAGGTGGCGGCGGCGGCTTCGACTTCGTCGAGCCGAAGTGCGCCGCCGCTGATCATGTCGTTCAGAAGTCTGAGCAAGGTCTCACCCGCATGCGCGATCACGTGGTGCTCCTGGCTCAGACGGGCGAGCACCAGGTCCATGTCGGGGCAGCGCTTTGCCAGGCACAAGAACGCGACGTCTTCCCGGCGATGATGATACTTGTCCGTGTAGTCCCTCAGGTAGGAGACGATGTCGACCATCAGCGCATAGTTGGGCCGCCCTGTGCCAGGGAACGCATCGACTTCCCGTTGCAGCACGTTCAAAAGCTGCTTGAAATAAAGGTGCTCCGCATGCCACGCATCGGTCGGGTTGGCCATTTCAGGTTACTCCTGGAACAAGGACAGTGCGTGAAAGTGAACGGGGGTTCATCATCGGCAGATCGTTCAGCGGGATTGTCCTGCTTGGCGACTGGATTACCCCCCGGCTGGCTGTTACGACTACGACTGTCACTGCTCGCTTGATTCTCACCGGGCGCGCGCGGTGCGCCTTTGACGCAGATCATACCGCAGCCGATTTGAGTACGGGTGGGCGGTAAACCTGCTCTTCAGGAACGGAGAAATGTGTTGCGTGACGAAATGGGGACAAGCGACCGGATGGGGTGGGGGTTCCAGTGAAACTGGAACCAGAGGAAAGAGGCGAGAGGTGAGAGGAAAGAGGTGGAAAAAACAAACTCGAGACGCCTGTCCTTACCTTTTCTCTTTTCTCTTTTCTCTTTCCTCTAGTGCTGCAGCGAGCCGCCTCGCAGTCTCAGCCGAAACGTGCAATCCCAGCTTCGACCTTCTCCACAAAATATCCTCCGCCGTTTGCGCCCATTCCTGATCGACCAGGTAAGCAATTTCCGCCTCGAAGAGCCCGCCGCCGAAATCTTCGCCGAGTTGCGCGAGGCTGCGTGCGCCGGCCAGCAGGCGATCGACGCGGGTGCCGTAGGCGCGTGCATAGCGGCGCGCGAGGGCTTCGGGCAACCAGGGCGTCGAGCGGCGGAATTCGACGAGGAATCCTGCGAAGTCCGCGTCGGGAATGTCCCCGCCGGGCAGGGGTGCGCCCGCCGTCCAGGCGCTTTTCATGTGCGACAGGCTTTGTGCAAGCAGGTCGAGCGCATCCTCCGCGAGACGCCGGTAAGTCGTGATCTTGCCGCCGAACACGGATAGCAACGGGGCGCGCTCCGATGTCGCATCGCTTTCCAGCAGGTAGTCGCGGGTCACGGCGGACAGGTTGGCGGCATCGTCGGCCAGCAGCGGGCGCACGCCGGAATAACTCCAGATCACATCGGCCGGGGAAATGGCCTGCGCGAAGTAGCGGTTCGCCATTTCGCACAGGTAGTCGATTTCCGCATCGGTGATCGAAGCATCGGACGGATCGCCTTCGTATTCGACGTCCGTGGTGCCGATCAGGGTGAAGTTGCGCTCGAAGGGAATGGCGAACAGGATGCGCTTGTCCGGGTTCTGCAGCAGGTAGGCGTGATCGTGCTCGAACAACCGGCGCACGATGATATGGCTGCCCTTGGCGAGGCGCAGATTGCGTTGCGATTGCATGCCGAGCGTATCGCGCAGGACGTTCATGACCCATGGCCCCGCTGCGTTCACCAGCGCGCGGGCGTGCACGAGTTGCGGCGGGCGGCCGCCTGCCGGCTGCAATGTCACGTCCCACATGTCCGCATACCGCCGCGCGGATACGCAGCGCGTGCGCGGCAAGATCTTTGCGCCGCGTTCTGCGGCATCGAGCGCATTGAGCACGACGAGACGCGCGTCCTCGACCCATGCGTCGGCGTACATGAAGCCTTTGGTGAACTCCGGCTTGAGTGGCTGTCCCGCCGCGTGCGTGCGCAGGTCCACGCTTTCCGATCCGGGCAGCAGTTCGCGCTTGCCCAGATGGTCGTACAGGAACAATCCGGCGCGTATCAGCCAGGCGGGACGCAGGTCCGGGCTGTGCGGCATCACGAAGGAAAGCGGGCGGATGATGTGCGGTGCCGCGCGCAGCAGCACTTCGCGCTCCTGCAGCGATTTGCGCACCAGGCTGAACTCGTAGTACTCGAGGTAGCGCAATCCGCCGTGAATGAGCTTGGTGCTGGAGGACGAGGTGTGTCCCGCGAGGTCGTCCTGCTCGCACAGCAAAACGGACAACCCGCGGCCTGCGGCATCGCGCGCGATGCCCACGCCGTTGATGCCGCCGCCGATGATCAGCAAATCGTAAGTCGGGTTGTCGCCCGGGGAAACGCTCAAATTGTGTTCCTCGCGAATGGCATCTATCCAAAAACCTTTACGTTGCCGGCGATCCGACTCTCCT
>JANXPQ010000084.1 GCA_025357235.1 Betaproteobacteria bacterium | reverse complement strand
GATTTTCGCGGCGCTTCGACCCACCTTTCTGTTTTCTGTTGACCCATGCTGAAGTCGCGAAGTTCGCGGCAAATCAAGCGCGCACGGTGAGCGGCGTGGATCAGTGCCGGTTGAAAAAGTGGGTCAACTCGACGCGAAAATCAACAATGTGGCTCTGGGTGGTGCGTGCGGCGGGGGGTCGGGGCGCGCACGCCTGTGTGCGTCCACAGTACGTGGCACTCCGGCCTTCGCTGCGCTGCTATTAGCTTTGCCCCACCCCGCGCTAGGGTGCTCCGAATGTCGGCAGTCCCTTTTGACACCTCACTTGCGCTGAATAGAAATCGCCAGCGGGCGGATCGGTGATGCCGTGCCGCCCCTGAACTTCAGGGGGGAGGCAATGAACAAGAACTCGTATACCTGATCTTTCGACAAGTCTTCCAACCACATGGCTTCCATGATCGAGACCCCACGCTCGACGAGCAGATAGCTGTGTACCGGAACGAAGTTGTCCGGGTTCGGTGAAGGGAGGCTCTCAACGCCGAGGTTGTCTCCCCCCAGCAGCATTGCTTTCTGGCCTTCAACCAGCCATTGGGCCGCCTCAAGGCTCAGGCCAGCCTCATCCAGAAGAGTGTACTTGGCTTGATCAGGCCACAGCGTCATCAGCCCGGTCCGCACCAGAACGACATCACCCGGTTGAAGCGTCGTCCCCTGTTTTTTCAATGCGTCCTTCAGGTCCGCTACCGTGATGGCATAAGACTTCGGCAGGTGAACCATGTTCTTCAATTTCGCCACATCGATGAGAACGCCCCGAGCGACGATCGGAGGATATTTGTCCACGCCAGACTTGGTCCATCCACGAACTCCAAGATCGTCCGCGGCGCTCACCTCATTCCAAATCTTCCCGTGCAGCCCGAAGTGATTGAGGGCGTCGATGTGGGTGCCGCTGTGGGTGTACATGGTGACGCCGTCGCCAGAGTAAGACAGCAGTTCCTTGGCGGGGTCGCCTCGCGATGGCGCATGCGTCAGGAATATCTGAAAGGTCGGATCCCCAAAGGCGCCACAGCATATGGGCATCCCTACAAACAGGTCCACGCCCAGATCGTAGACCTTGCCACCGGCGACTTGCTTGAGAACGCCCAACCTGGTGTCATCGGTCATCATGTTGAGGGTGCCGATCTCGTCGGCGGGACCCCACGGACTCTTTGCCGCTACGTTCTTGGCGATCTGCGCCGTTGCTTCTCCTGGCGCCAGTGCGAGTCCCACCGCGACAATAAGGCCGAGTACAGCGGCGAACGGTGTTATGAAATGGATATTAATTTTGTTCACGATTCCCCCAGGGTAAGCGCTCGTCGAGCGCTAAGCTTGAGCATAAAACCGCGTTATGCGATTTGTCAAGAAAGAGAGCGGTAGCGACGAAAAAACGAATGATCTCCCCCCGCAAGGACCAGCCCTTTACGCAGTAGCGTGAAATTTGCCGCACGGACCTGCCAAAGCCGCCTTGGTTCCGACCGCCCAAATGCCTGAGTGAAACGAGATGAAACGTCCTGCAACATCAGCATGAAAACCCGAGATGCAGGGTGACGACGTGACACGTCCTAAAACCCCAGAAACTAAGTCCCGAGATGCCTGGATTTCCGGAATCAAAGCGCGGCTCTGCACTGCAGGGACCTGTCACGGCTACTTTGTTCCTCGACTCGTCCTCCCACTTCGGAATGAAGCCCGGCTAGCAGGGCAACGAAGTGGCTTTGGAAGGTGCCTACGACGTTCGTGGCGCGGTCGCCCGGAATCGGGGAGTGTTCGGGTCGAAGCTCGAGGTCTTATTACGCGCAATCACTACTTTGTTCCTGTGTATCCGATGCCGATTTTTGGGACACTGATGGGACACTCGCTCGCAACAACTGGCAAATTTGCACAACAACTGACAACACGAATAATCGCGCAACAGTCTGATTTTCAGGCTGTGTTGTGTTGCTGCTTCACGGTGAGTACGGTACCAAAAAGGACTGGAAATCAGAAGGTCGCTCCGCCTGAATCCTATTTCAATTTTTCCAGGAAAGGCGTCAGCAGATCGATGGGAAGTGGGAAGATGATGGTCGTATTCTTGTCGGCGCCGATGACCGTCAGCGTTTCCAGATAACGCAACTGAATCGCCTGCGGCTCCTGCGCGAGTATCTTCGCCGCCTGGAACAGTTTTTCAGATGCCTGCAGTTCGCCCTCGGCGTGTATTACCTTGGCGCGCCGTTCGCGTTCCGCTTCTGCCTGCCGGGCGATCGCCCGTATCATGGATTCCGTCAGGTCGACCTGCTTGATCTCGACGTTGGTGACCTTGATCCCCCACGAGTCGGTCTGTGCATCGAGCGCCTGCTGGATGTCCATGTTCAGCTTCTCCCGCTCGGCGAGCATGTCGTCAAGCTGGTGCTTGCCCAGCACGGAGCGCAGCATGGTCTGCGCGAGCTGACTGGTGGCATTGAGGTAATCGACGACCTGGATGATCGCCTTTTGCGGATCGATGACTCGCAGGTAGACTACGGCGCTGACTTTCACCGACACGTTGTCGCGCGAGATCACGTCCTGGGTCGGCACCTCGAGCACCACCGTACGCAGGTCCACCCGTACCACCTGCTGGATGATCGGGATGATGATGACGAGTCCCGGCCCCTTGACCTGCCAGAAGCGCCCGAGGGTAAAGACAACGCCGCGCTCGTACTCGCGGAAGATGCGCACCGCCTTGAGGAAGAAAACTACGGCCAGAACCAGAATAATGCCGCCGCCGATCCAACCGAATTCCATGTTCATTTTGCTTCTCCTTCCGGGCTGGCGAGTTCGACGGCGAGAACCAGCCCGTCGATGCCGACCACCTTCACTATTTGACCGCGCCCAAGCGGGACGTTCGCGCGCACTTTCCATACTTCGCCGCGGACGCGAGCAAACACGCCGCCATCGGCGCCTGCAAGTACCTCGCCGGTCGCGCCGAACATCTGCTCGCGGCCGCTCACCACCGGCCGCCGGCGCGCGCGCATCGCGAAATTCAGCACGACGAGCAGGACCCCAGCGCCAGCCGCCGTCACGCCGGCGATCAATGGCCACGGAATTCGGAAGGCGGCCGCGTCGGTGTCGATCAGCATGATCGAACCGATCACGAAGGCGGTGATGCCCCCCATTCCCAGCATTCCGAAGCCCGGCACGAAATGCTCCGAGACCAGCAGGCCGACGCCCAGTGCGATGAGCGCGAGCCCGGTATAGCTGATCGGCAGCATTTGCAACGCAAATAGCGCGACCAGCAGGCTGATACCGCCGATGACGCCGGGCGCGACGAGGCCCGGATTGTAGAACTCGAACAGCAGGCCGTAGAAACCAATCATGAGCAAAAGATAGGCGATACCCGGATCGGTAATGACGACGAGCAACCGCGTGCGCCAGTCGGGTTGATATTCGATGATCTCGGCAGCGCCGGTGGAGAGCCGCCGTTCCTGGCCGAGGACCGAGAGCTTCCTGCCGTCGAGTTGCTTGAGCAACTGCGGAACGTCGGCGGCAATCACATCGATGACGTTCAATTTGAACGCTTCCTGTGCGGACAGGCTGACGGCCTCGCGCACCGCCTTGTCGGCCCATTCGGCATTGCGGCCGCGCAGTTGCGCGAGCCCGCGAATGTAGGCCGCCGCATCGTTGGTCTGCTTGCGCGTCATTGTCTGTGCCGTCGATTGCGCACCGGAGGCGCCATCGCCATCCTTCCCGGGCTTGTCCTTAACCGCCGCTGGTTCGTGCGGTTCGGACTGCGGGCCGATCATTACCGGCGTCGCCGCGCCCAGGTTGGTCGCCGGCGCCATCGCGGCGATATGGCTCGCGTACAAAATATAAGTGCCGGCACTCGCCGCGCGCGCGCCTTTCGGCGCTACGAAGCTGGCGACCGGTATCGGGGAAGCGAGAATGTTCCTGATTATCACGCGCATCGAAAGGTCCAGGCCCCCCGGCGTGTCCATTTTGAGCACGACGAGCTGCGCGTTGAGCTCGACTGCCTTCTCCAAGCCGCGCTGCAGATAGTCGGCAGTGGCGGGCCCGATAGCCCCGCTCTGGGTGAGCACCAAAACGGGGTCGGCCGGCTGTGCACCAGCCAGTGATGACCAGCAAATCATTAACAGCGCGACCGCCCGCATCAACCCGCCTCCAAAGGCGCAGCCAATTAGCCGAACCGGGAAAAGTAACAGTGCCACAAAAACGTGACGCCGTGCGGATTCCAGTGCATTGCGGACACTCAAAGCAAGGAGACGCACTAGTCTGTAGGGAGACCCCCCGGCTCTGCCGGGGTGGCAGTAGAAGTTTGACATTTAAGGGAGTCCATCGCGGAAACTCCTGATCGTGAGTCGCCAAGCATACGAGGAGGAATTCCACGGATGGACAAGTACGAGAGCCTAAGGCAGACGAAGTGGCAGTGGAAGTGGTGTTCGTTCTGATGTGCCATAGAAGTATCACGTACGCGTAACCCCGGGCATTGAATCGGGGTCGCGCGAGCGGCCCCGCTTAGCCGCTTTGAGCGGCTCCCAATCTAAAGCCCCTGGCTTTGCCGGGGGATACTTATTCTGTTGATTTTCGCGGCGCTTCGACCCACCTTTCTGTTTTCTGTTGACCCATGCTGAAGTCGCGAAGTTCGCGGCAAATCAAGCGCGCACGGTGAGCGGCGTGGATCAGTGCCGGTTGAAAAAGTGGGTCAACTCGACGCGA
>JANXPQ010000049.1 GCA_025357235.1 Betaproteobacteria bacterium | reverse complement strand
CGGCCATGCCAAGCGCCGTCCCCGCGCACGGGGCGAAGACCGGCGCGGACGCATTCCTGACATGGTCAGCATTCATGACCGGCCGCCTGAAGTTGAAGAGCGGCTGATACCCGGGCACTGGGAGGGCGATCTCATCAAGGGCGCGCACAACCGCTCGGCTGTCGGTACGCTGGTGGAGCGCACCACCTTGTTCACCGTGCTCTGCAGGATGAAGGACGCCAGTGCGCAATCGGCGCTGAGCGGCTTCAGTCACGTGCTCAATCGCATCGAGGCGCAAATGCGACTGTCGATGACTTATGATCAAGGCCGGGAGGTGACGGAGCATCAACGCCTGACCGAGGCCACCGGGGTGAAGGTGTACTTCGCCGATCCGCACAGTCCATGGCAGCGCGGAATCAACGAGAACACTAACGGATTGTTGCGACAGTACCTGCCCAAGGGCAGCGACTTGAGCGGCTTCACCCAGGCGCAGCTCGATACCATTGCCTGGAAACTGAACACCAGGCCACGCAAGTCGATGGGCTTACGCTGCCCTGCTGACTTGTTCACCCCGGACGCTTTCGATTTCAAGAAGCATCATGCTTCGCTTTTTGCACTTGGTCATTGAAACCGCCCCGATTAAGCCGGCTCACGCGCCGCACAGGGCAGATTCGTGTGACCCTTCCACTTCGCAAAATTCGAAGCCGCGCTAACTCCTCAATCGTAGGGAGAGCTAAGTTACTCAAATCCTGCAGTGGCTAAATCCTTGCTCTGTGCCAACAGACACCCGATCGCGGCGTTGTCGGGCGCCAGCCCGCTCACTTGAACATTACCGTCTCCAAAACGAAGTGAAGAATCCCAGAGACTTCCTAGAAGTAGAATCTCTCGCGCGTTTTCTCCCAAGAGCGTAGGTGGCAAACTGACCGACTAAAGGTTGCGGGCATTAGGAGAATCAAATGACATTGGACATGCGTGCATGGGACGAACAAGTGACCCAGGAAAAACTTGTGAATGCCAAGGACTTGCTTTTCATAGCGCTCGGAATCGACATTGGCGTCACAGTGTTGGTGGCGGGCACTGACTTGTGGGCGGTGAATGCTCTCAATGACATCCGCTCAGGAGTTTTAGAAATCGATAACTACGAATCTGCAGTTAGCAGACTTAAGTTTTGGGACTCCTTTGCGAATGTCCTGATCCTAACGGCTATCGGTGTCGGATTGGCACTCTTTAGTTGGCTGGCTGCATGCTACGAGTATGCGAAGGAAAGATTTAAGGCAACTGGTTTCGTTCACGAAGGATGGAAAGCGTGGGGCTGGATAGTTCCCTTAGTGAACCTATACAAGCCATACCAAGTACTCAACGAAATCTACAAAGTCGGGGCTGTTGACCATGGAGGGGGGGAGGAATGGAGCAAGTCTTCCTCCTCGGGAATTCTTCTTGTATGGTGGATTTTTTGGATTATTGCTCACATGTTCATGTGGTCCATCGTCAAACAAGCCTTGAGGAGTGCTTCCCGGGGCGATATCACGCTGGATCAGAGTATCGGCATGCACTACGGATCGATTGCCGCATGCGCGATGTCTCTCCTTGTGGCGGGCCTTTGGTTTCTCGTGGTCGGTAATTTGACGCGGCGGTTGCTTGATCGTCCGGCCGAGGGTACGCCGACTCGTTCGTCGAACTCATCCATGTCGGCGGTTTCGATGGAATCCTATTCCTCCGACAAAGCGCCTCCTAAAAACCATGCTGTATCTCCGACAAATGCTTCTGTCGACGAAGAACGTATCTATGCGGACATAGCCAAAGAGTTGGAAGACGGTACCGCAGACAAGGGACTGTGGACTCGAGTATTTGCGGAATGCGGCGGAGATGACAAGCAGACTAAGGTGCTCTATATCAGGCAGCGAGCAGAGCGACTTATTTCTGCGGAAAGGGAAGCATTGACGGAAACGAAACTGTCCGGGTCAGGCACTGACGTTTCTACGTTTCCTCTTATACGAAGCGTTATTGGCAACACTCCGGGATCAGCTGCGGAGGCTGTCTTCCAGATTTTCCGCGTTCAGATAGAAAATGCTGGGGTGGACGAGCACAAAGCCAAACGGCTCATATCGGAAGATCGCTACAGCATGGGCCTGATGTTCGGCTTAGTGGACTCGGTTATTCAAGGTCGCGGGATTGCAACATCGGACGACGCACTAGAAGCAGCGGAAGCTGCGTACATGAAGTTATTTGGTGTAGACGGACCGAAGATATTGCGATGTTGCAACGAAATTGTGGCCGATAGAGATTTCATGAGGGGTGTGGAAAATGGCAGGAGCTCCGGAATGAAGGCCCTTTTTCCAGATGATGATCCGCGACTTGGTAAAGCTTTGGAATACCGCGCGGAAATCTTAAAGATGCAAAACTAGTGTGGCTGGGCGCACGTCCCTCACGTGAACGTCTGGTTTGCAGAGGGCATCGGTCGTTCTTCCCGCTAGTGAGTGCCCGTCTTGTGGCATACGTACTACACAGACGTCAGTTCGTCAGGCAATCCAATGCGACTAAGATACTGTGCAAAGCGTCCGGAGAGACTATCGCGAAACAAAATTTCGATCGTGGCGAGGTAGCACGATTCAAATTTCTCACGGTATAAGATGTCTCGCGGAACTGTCATGTAGTGCTTGAAATCAATAATCAGTTCAGGGATCTGAAAATCCTCGTGCCTACCTAAGTAGTGATAGCGGGCCTGATTGTTCTGAATCAGCCGCTTCCAGTTGTCGCTATTGATGACCTCCATTCTCAATTCCAACTGCTTGAGATGTTCGCCCTTTCGAAATGATTCGGCTTGATATGCTGGACAGATCAGAAGTGATTGGAGGTATTTGTCTTCCGACTTCTTGTCTTGCTTTTCTCGGTTGTTGAAATCATGTTCAAGGTCGCACTCCTGCGAAACGACAACGCAATACTGCAGCGTACGCTCGACAACATTAATGGCGCGCTCATCCTCCACGTCTGCCCACTGTATGAGCGTCACGTCCCGGAGGATGTCTCCTTGTTCGTACCGCTTGGCGGTGGATTTGAAGTACTGGGGGCTACCCGCGATTAACGGCATACCGTTTCACAACGACCTTGTGGGCGCTTTGACGGTAAGGGTCAGCCGCTTCAATCGTTTTCGTCGTGGCCACCGTAGTTTTGGTCGCGGCTAGAACTGTGGGAGTGCGGGGATTTGCGGTTTCCCTTGTTGGCGATTGCGTGAAGTAGGCTTTGTCACGGGTTGCAATCGCCGATGTCGAATTTGCCGTTGTCGCGATTATCATTTTATTAGCCATTGGGTATTACTCCAAGTTTGTTTCGCAATTCGCCGTCGATGCTGCGTTCGAACATGCCTTCACAAAATTTATTCAGTCCGTTAATTGTTTGTAATGCCTGTCCCGCTTCTACCGCAGACTTTGAGCAATCGTAATCTAAGATGAAGGCTCTCCGAACAAGGGAATTCGGAAAATCTGGATTGTGGAGGCCGTAGTTGAAGATCATGTCGCAGTCGTCTCGTCTCTCATGCAGTTGATGCATTGACCGAACGACACTCGCGTCGGCTTCTTTACCTGCCATAACTGCCGCTATGAGGGGCGCGGAAATTATTCCTTGCCAGTCCAATGCATTACCTTCCGGAATACTAATCTCGTTGATATAGCGTAGCCCAATCCTAGTGAAGTGGGTAATGTCGTACAGTTCCTCAAGGGCTTTTAATGCCGTCTCAACCTCCGCTCGGAATGGCGGGAAATGGTCGTAGTCTTCTTTTCCGTATTCGACACTCAGAAAATCAGATGCGAGTGCAATTGCCCGTGTTCCGTTCTCTTCGGTCCGATGATTCCATTGGACGCCAGTTATTTGCTGATTGATGCCGCTTCCGGTGGGACCAATCACAACGCTAAGGTTGGCTGTCGGCTGGCCTACGACGAACGGATAGATATCCGCAACACGGGCTGAAAATTCAGGTTTAGTGTCTACCTTGGTGATCTGACGCAGCGCTTGGACTGGCTCAAAATCGAGGCGAAGCACAACGTTGGAGAGGTAGTTTTTTTGGTAATGCACTGTTTGCCACCGCATTAGACCAGAGCCGTCAGTTCAGGCTCGATTCTGCGATTATATCAATTGGACCTGCTCGGCACTTTAACAAGGGAAAGTTGCCTATTGCCGCGGAACTTCGCTCGGTTAGCGTGAGCGCGCGGAGCGGTATTAGGAATCTAGCAGGCGCTGACCGAATAGAGATTGTGACGAACGTATAGCGAGCGGCTCTTCCACACACATAGAGTAAGCGGACGCGGCGATCACCCCAGTCATAAGTGCGCTACGGAAAAAATCCAAATCCTCATCCGTCCGTTTCTGAACACTTTAACTTCGAACGCCGTTAACGTTCAAGGATT
>JANXPQ010000048.1 GCA_025357235.1 Betaproteobacteria bacterium | reverse complement strand
CCGGCCGGATCGTCGGGAAGCGCAGGAACGGCAGTGATCAGACTGCCGCCCTGCTGACCACAACGCAGTGCCCACTAGGAGGGATGCATCATGGCTACAAAGCAGCCTAGCAAGAAAACAGGCGAAGCGCCGAGAACTGATATATGCAACAAAGAACCGCTCGGTCGCCACGAATATCGTAAGGCGATTGCTGCAGTACCGCTTGCGCATGCCCGCGTTTCGCCGACAATGAAGCCAGGGCCGAATGCCTACGCCCTGAGAACCGAAGGAGATTGTCTCGCGCCGGATATCAACGACGGCGACGTCGTGATTTGCGACCCCGACGCGCAGCCATCGCTAGGGGATTTTATTGCCATATGGTGGAAAGGCGGTTCGATGCCGCCAGGTATCAAGCGACTGGTCAGTACGCTACCGCCGCGCGCTTTCTGGGATAACGATGCTTTGGAAGCCGTAGTCATAGTGGAACAATCCAATCCGCCTAAGAGACTTGCACCGGTTATGGCACGCGTGGCCGAGATCCACAAGGTGCTCGGCAAGCAGCAGGAGACCAATCATGGCTAACAAGAAAATGCCCGTCCTGCTTCTCGACGATGGATTCTCCACGATCGGCTATGAAAAAGCTCCCTTTTCTAAGGTGCAGGCGCAGAAAGAACTGGCGCGGCTGGAGCAGTTCATCGCGTTCTATAAACGCGCAATCGAATTGTGCACATATTCGACTGCGCAGCTCGCGTACGTCGACGATGCGACCACAAAGCGATTTTTGAAAACAGCGGCAGAAGCCAGGCGGCGATGGTACGCTTGGTCAGCTAATCTTGATGAGCCCTTGACCCATTGCATTTTTTTCGAAGCCATTGCTGAGGCGCGCGCCAGAGGCGCAGAGTTTCAACGCTTCATCCAGCAGGCGATCGGCGAGCAGCGGTGACGGGCCGGAAAAAACAGGCGAAGTCGCCGCACGAAAAAGCTGACGAAGAAGCAGCTGCCGCTGGCAAGCTCGAGCTGGCTATCCGGCAAGCCGCGCAGGTTATCGTCTCGGGGCGGTACACGCGGGAGCAATGTATCGGCTGGATCGGCGACTATTTTGCCAAGAGCGATCGCGAAAGGGTCACCGCCCGGATCACGGCGGCCGTCCAGAACTTGAAGGACGAAGCCCAGTCAACGCTGAATCTGATGAAAGCTGCGGAGACTGCGGATGCAAAACCCACGCATGCCGGGGAGTTCCTCGCGCGTTTTATCGATCTGGGATGGCCTGTCCGCGCCGGCCATCCTGGCCGCGGCCCGAAGCCGAAGGGAACGCAATACGATGCGGCACGCAAGCGGCGCAAGGATCTTTATCGAAAACTAATCAAGCTGCCAAAAGCGCGCGTCCTGGCTGCAGCAAAGCGGAGACAAACAGCTAATCCGACCCGCGAGGAGATCCAGTCCGCCGCCGAAGCCGTAGCCACCGCGTACAAAGGGTCCCTTACAAATGCGGTTTTTGATGAGCTCTTAACGCGCAATAAGCCCCGCGATGAATCGACCGTTCGACGCCATCTAAAGGCCCTTGGCCATCAACTGAAGAAGTCCCCGCCTCGTAATTAACACGAGATAGATCTGCCTTTGCGCTTGTCTTGCGTTGTCTCATGATTGGACACCATGTCAAAACAACGCAAAGCAAAACGACGTCTTGTCCGGAAGTCACAAGTCTGCGACCTGTTTGGTGGTATTTCTACCAGGACGCTCGATCGGTGGATAGCTGCGGGCAAATTTCCACGTCCCCTAACCACCATGGGCGGTCCACGCTGGTGGCTTGAGGAGATTGAGGATTTCCTGACGGCGCGCACTGCAGCGCGCGATATCCTCGCTGGAGGCCCCGATGCCTGATTCGACAGAATACCGCGACGGCGACTTCGCGACATTCTCACAATTCCACCAGACGAATCCAGCTTGGACGGAGGCCAGCCTTCGTTGGTTACGATTCAACGAGGCCACGAACGGCGCAAAGAAAGCTGGCGTTTTCGTTGAACAGGGACGGCGCGTGTTGATCTACCGGCCGGCATTTTTCCGCTTGCTTGCCGGGGGCCGAAAATGATCCACGAGCAAGATGATCTCCGCGTGATTTCGAGGTTGCCCGGGGGCGCATTAATGTCTCCGGGTTTTTTTATAGCGACGGCCGCAGTCGTCGGCCAGGACGCCGCGAGCCGCGGCGAAGAAGAAAATCTCGACTAGTGGCCAGGATCCGAACCATCAAACCAGAGTTCTGGACCGACGAGGAACTCACGGAGTGCTCACGCGACGCTCGCTTGTTGTTCATTGGCACCTGGAATTTTTCCGACGACAGCGGGAACCTGGATCGGAGTGCCAAACAACTCAAGGCGCGTATTTTCCCGCTCGATAACATCGATTGCGAGCTGCTGATTCAAGAGTTGATGACTCAGAGAAAACTCGTTGAGTACTCAGTAAGCGGAAAAAAATACCTACACATTCGAGGGTTTGCAAAACATCAGGTCATAAACAGACCGTCGAATCCGCAATGCCCACCATACAACAACTCATTGACTACTAACCCACCGCTCAATGACGACTCCGTGAGTCCTCCTACGCCGCTCAAGGATGGCTCACGCTGGAAGGAAG
>JANXPQ010000036.1 GCA_025357235.1 Betaproteobacteria bacterium | reverse complement strand
CGTGCCACGACCTCTCCTCCGACCCGCAGCACTGCGGCTCCTGCGCAACGGCCTGCGGGAGAGTCGTGCCCTGCGTCAATGGAACCTGCACTGCCTGCACCGGGTCCCAGACCTATTGCCCCGGTGACAAGATGTGCCACGATCTCTCGACGGATTCGCTCAACTGCGGCACGTGTGGAAACTCTTGTTTCGGAGGCGGGGGAATTGGCGCACCGACCGGCGGGCCTTCTCCGGACTCATGCACGATTGGCGCCTGTATAAACGGCGCCTGCAGCCAATGCGGCTGATGCGCAACCGGGAAGGTCGCCACTGACATTGCAGGGTCCTGCCGCATGCATCATGGACCACGAACATTCGTTGCGTGGGTGGATGTTTGCCTTTCTCCTAGTGCTCGTTGGCTTAGCATGCGGCGGCAAGGGCGTCAGCGGGCCGGGGGGGCGGGTCTGGTGACGGGGGAACTGGCTCCGGTACGGGGCCACTGGCCACCCTAGACCGTGCGCTGGACCGCGTTCATGGCGTGGTGTCGAAAGGCCCGAATTTCGATCTGGCGGCGATCCAGCAGGCGGTCCTTTCGGACCTTGCGGTGCAGCTCGTCGCACCCCCGTCCGACAACTCGCTGTGGATCACCACGGGTGCGGACGGGCCGATCCTGGTGATAGCCATCGACCCCACGCCGGTGGCCACGAGCGCGCCGCAGCGAGGAGACCCCGCGCTTTCACTGCCCGGACAGCCCGCGCTGAACCAGCTCGCCGCGGAGGTGCCAGGGAGCCGGGCGTTCCGGGTGTACATGGGCCTCGGCAATCGGTTTACCGACCCGACCAGCGACCTCGCCGCGATGCTCGCCGCAAATGGGTACACGTCCGCCGGCACGGGCGCGGCGACCGTTGCAGAGCTTCGGACAGTCAAGGACGCCGGCGTGCTCTTCATCAAGACGCATGGCGCACGCCTCTTCACCGAAAAGACGGGGTTGCCGTACTACGCGCTTTACACTGCGACACCGTACCCGATGCCTGCGGAGACCAAGCAGGACAACGACGATGTGCTGACCCGCCGGCTGACCATCTTCGACGCCATCAACAGGAACACTTGGCCGTGGACGGCGGACACCGCCGAGGAGCGCCACTACGCGATTACTCCCCTCTTCGTCAGCGAGTACATGACGATGGCCCCCAACGGCTTCGTTATGATCAACGCGTGCCTTTCCAGCGCATACCCTTGGTTAAGGGATGCCTTTTTCGCGAAAGGCGCCTCGCTGTTCGCCGGATGGGATAGCTTCGTCGATGGGGTCGCCTCGGACCAGACCGCTCGGTATGTCATCGACAGGATGCTCGGCGCGAACAAATTCAAACCGGAGTCGCCTCCGCAGCACGCCTTCGACTCTGCCAGCCTTGGGCCGGACTTGGTGGCGAAGGGACTCGACCACACCGCTCTGCCTTCCTACGGCACTGCACACCTCGGCTTTCCCGCAGGCCGCTGGCCTTCAACGTGCACCTGCGTGCTCACGTACAGTCTTCGCGGGACCAGCCCGGGGCGCTTCCCCAAGAAAGCCCCCAACCTTTCCTGCTCGCCGACGGCTCGACGGGTCACCACGAGAGCAGCGGGATCTACAACGACAAGAATGGGAGCATCGCCTGGTCCGGGACCGGCGATTTCAGGATCACCCGCACGGGCACGGTTCCTGGGGACGTGTTCGTGGTTTCCGGTTGGGTCGACGCGAAACAGCACCTCCTCCACGTGGGGTTCGACCTGGCGGCCCCCGCTGGCCTGACCTATACAGTCACTGACAGCCGGGACGGGAGCGTGACGACATCCACGGGCGCCCTCCATCTCTACCCACCTAATCACAAAACCCTCTTCGACCTGCCGCTTGACGACAACCTAAACGTGATCGCCGGTCAATACCCGACTTACAACAATCCCAACATCAGCGGCCTTCAGCAAATCACGGCGACCTTTGCGTGGCAGGCCGCGACGGCCACCTCACCGCCCACCGATCGGGGCGCACGTTAGACCGCTTCTCGCTTCGGTTGTCGAGCGATCGGTCGAACCGGAATGCTCGCGCTTCAAGGCACCCGCCTCCCCCCAGGCTAGCTTGAGCCGATCACAGGCGATGAGAACGGTCCCGTGGACGTCCTCGGCCACCGTTCGCGTAGGTCGTCAAGCAGCCGCTCGCCCGCCCAGTGCCGGAGGACACCGCGACTGCGGTGCGTCTTCCCCAACCCGAAGCATTCTGCTAAGTGGCCTTCGAGAACGACCGATAGCTTGCCGGTCCATCGAATGGAGTGATTATGCGCAACAGATCATCTGCTCTATCGTCCGTCCTGGTACTGGCTGCCCTGGGCTGCGGCGGAAGCGGAGATCCGCGGGACAGCTTCGTCGGCCAGTACAATACTACCAATGTGGTAACGATCACGGGAAATGGAGTGACCAGCTCCAGCACCGCGACGGACACAATGTCCATCACCACCTCGTCGACCGCGAACAAGATCGTCCTGCCAGACAAGGGCTGCAACCTCACCGCAACGGTGACCAGCGATACCTCGTTCACCATCGACCCGATTCGATGCCCGCCCTCTCAGAACGGCAGTTGTACACAGGTCTTGAACGTGACGCAGGGGAGCGGATCGCGAAGCGGCACCACGCTGAACATCACCGCCTCCGGAGATGCCGCCGAGACGTGCGGCTCGCAGACGACAACCTTCAATTTCTCGCTGGTGACTACCGCCACCAAGGTGTAGCCGCGCTCGGACCGCATAAGAGACCGCTCTCGGAGCATCTCGTGCGCTAAGGGACCTTGGCGCGGTGCGCGGCTCTTGTCTAAGGCGTTGAGGAAATTCGCCGTCGAATCATTCGCCGATCATCCGGCCGTCCTGGCTACAAATGCTGTCCTCGAGCGGGCGGGGTAAGACTGGGGCATGATGGATTTCCTGCGGATCGCCTCAGGGCTCGCTGCCGATCTTGTCGGGGTCACGCACAGCTCGTCGGATTCAGAGCGCAGACGACTCCACTCCAGCGCCATTGTGATCGCATCGCCGAGTCGGACCAATTCCTTCGCAGTCAAGGGAGCCTGCTCTCCGGCTTCCTTGAGCCAACCAGCCGAATCGTTGAGTGCCCCGGTAACCTGTGGCGCCTTGATGGCTGCCGGGCCGATAAAGTCGTGCGGTACGCTCCCGGCGAGACCGCGACCCTGATTTGCGAGATCCGTCGAGGACATCGGAAGCTTTACATGGAAAGTTGAAAGCTCCCTGATGCTCGCGACAGACTGACTGAACCCTTTCAGCCGATCCGTTGCCACCTCACCCCTCTTCCGCTGTAACTTGATGATTGCCGCCGTCTCCTCCACCGACCACATGCTTTCGGGCTGCTCGCCGACGACTTCCTTGATGGAATCGCCGAGCGCGCCCTTCGCGGCCTCGCTGCGTGCCGTCTCCTTCATGTTCTCCAGCGTGGTGGTGGCGACTGCTTGCGAGGCAATCAGGCGGCCGCGCATTTCCGCTGACTTCTTGAAGAATTCGTCGTACTTCGTGTTGCCAACGACGGGGTACGTTACAGCAGCCTTCACGAGGGGGTCGTCCTTCATCCCGGCGGTCCTGGCGGCTGTGCCAAAGACCGGGTCGAGCGATTGTGATCGTCATCTGCTGCTTGCTGGAACCTCCAAGCAGCGCGCAACCGAGCAACTGCGCCGACACGGGGAAAGCCAACAGCCAAGTCAGGTTGAATCTTGTTGGAGAGCCGTCAACAGCTCCGTCCTCACTGGCCGAACATACCCTTGCTGCTCTTCTGATAGCCCGTCGGCGGGCTGAACTTGTCGGTACCGATCGGACCCCGCTCGATGGACTTGAGCTGCATCGTCGTCTTGCCGGACGCACCGACGATCAGCGCAGGCAGCCCTGGGGCGTCGCGCAACTCCCGCGACCACCCGCCGCGCGAATCTTCGCGGGAGCCGCCCATGCTCTCGGTCATGACCCCCATGAAGTCAGCAAAGTTGTCGAAGACTTTCAACTCGTCCTTCTTGACCACTCCCTCGCCCCACGGAATGAAGCAGGCTTTTTCCGTGCTGCCGTGTCCACGAACGACTCGATACAGGTCGCAGGAGTGGCCGGCGATCTGCTTCTTCTCCCCGAGCGGCTCATACTTCACGGGTTCGCGGGCGGAGGCGTGCGTCGGTCGCCCGGCCTTTCCGCCCACGCTGCTTCCTGCCGACTGCTGCATCTGCTTCTGCGCCTCCTCCATCTGCTTTCGCTGCTCGGGAGGCATGCTCGCCATCTGCTTGCGCATCTCGGCCTGCGACGCTTCCATTTGCTTCTTCATGTCCGCGCCCATTCGCTTCATGTCGTTCTCGTTCCCGGAGGAATAGGTATGTTTCCGCGGGTCCGCGTTGATGAGCTCCTTCTTGTCGCCGTCGTAGATGAGCACTTGCCTGGCGTCGTCGATGCGGAGCCGGTTCCCTTCGATCGAAATGACGCTCGCTGCACCTCTGTCGTCCACAGACTTGACGGTGATTCCCGCCTCGGCCGCGCCGCTCATTGCGACCAAGGCGATGCAAAAGGAAATCTTTGTCATTGTGGTTCTCTCCGTGGGCTGCGCTGTACGCTTCGCGACTGCCGAGTGCAAGCGACAGCAGGCGATTGAACGCCTGCTTGTGAAGCGTCGAGCAGTGGCGGGCTCGCTTGCATCGGGGGCGGGAACAGCGTATCGCGATCGCGGCCGGGCTCGTAGCGCGAGCCGACGGTCCGGCAAGCGCGGCAGCTGGGGGTGACGGGCGTCGGCGCGGACGGAACCAGCATCAGCGTCAAGATCGACTGCGAATCGATCACGGCTCAGTGAGGTACGAGATGCTGCGCAGGACCCTTGTCGTGATGGTGGTGTTCTCGTACGCCGGCCTCGCTCGAGCACAGCCGGCCCCGCAGGCGGGCTGGTACGGCACCATCGTGAGCGAGGCCACCACGACGCAAGAAGTGGAAGGGCCCCCTCCCGATGGAAACTCCCGCCTACACCGCTGCCGGGCTGCACAGTCACGGAGTCGTGCGGTCCGTGGACTGGAAGCAGACGACGTACAGACTCGAGGACGGCCAGGCGAAGGCGGCCTACGAACGCCGATCGTCCAAGGAATCGCACACGGCCTGGACCACGCTCGCGGCCTGCACGCTAAAGGACCTGGAGACGCGCCGAGTCGCCGAGGTTTCGCAGCAAAGTTCGGAGACTGAGAGGGAACAAGCGAGCGGCGCGGGTGAATGCACATTCGACTCCTTCGCGGGTGGCGTCCACATCAGCTGCACGAGCCGGGCAAAAGGCACTTCGCAGCTCAACATCAGCAAGAGTGGAGGCTGCACCAATTGCTGCGACTCGCCGCCTGGCGAGCATGCAGAAAAAAGCTCTCCGACCATCGCTTCCTCGAGCGAGATCGATCTCCCCTCTGTCGACGTGGAGGCAAGGTTCGATGGCGCTGGCATTCCGGAATCGCTCGTCGGCTCGAAGCACTCCGAGGGGAGCGACGCTGCACCGGGGCAGACACCGGGCGGCAGGAAGATGCGCTTCACCGTCTCCTGGGTCCTCACCCGCAAGAGCGAATACGACGTCAAGGTGACTCCCGTTGGCTACGAGACCTGGCGCCCCAAGGCCGGTGCCAACGAGCTGGTGCGGGGGAATTCGCTGCTGGTCAAGGCGGCCCTCAGTCGCAAGGACGGGAAGCCGCTCGACGTTCCTGCCCGAGAGTTCGTCTTCGCGCTCGTGCGCCGCTCGTCCGAGCCCGGCGTGATGATGAACTGGCCGCCGCGGGACCAGATCAAATTCGATGAGCCCGACCTGCGATTCGATGAGGAGATGAATGCGCCGCTGAAGTTGAAGATCAACGGCGACCGCGGCAGCGAGGCCACGTTGTCGCCGTCGGCTCGGCAGCGCATGCCGGAATCATCGTCAAGAGCCAAGACCACGGCGCGCCGAGCGCCATTTACCTGGACGGCGACCGCCTGCGAATCGAGGAAAGCGGATTCATTCTCATCTTCGACGGCGACAAGAAAGAGCTGATCAACGTCGACCCGGCGAAGCGGACCTATTCGGTTGGCACCGAAGCTAACCTCAAGGGAGCGCGAGCGCGGATCGCACGGCAAACGGAGCAGCAGCTGGCCAGACTGCCCCCGGAACAACGGCCGCAACCTGAAGAGGCGCGCTGCCACAGCGAGGCATCCCGGCCGGGCGCAACAGGGTACGAGTCGCGCGCCGTGAAGAAGCGGATCGCCGGATTTACCTGCGACCTGTATCGGGTCGTCACGCAGCGCGGCTCCAGCGAAACCTGCTACATCCCTTGGGGGACAGGTGTGGTGACGAAGGACGATCTCCACGCCTTCCAGCTTCTCGACGATATGTTGTCGATTCTGAGCGGCGACGGCGCAGTTCAGGGATGGGCGCGCCTGCTGGATGCGCCCGGTTTTCCGGCGTGGTCAGCGGACGCGTCTGGCCGCGAGTGGCACGTTGTGGAATCGATCGAGCGCGCGGCGATCGCCACATCAGAAAGCACGATCGAGACGCCCGAATTGCGGTCGCTTCGATCTGCGGCGGAGCAGGGCGAGTTGCTGCCAGAGCGCCAGGTTCTCGAGAGTGACGTCCGTGCGGGTTCTGAGCGCAGCGCGCAGGGCGCGCAACAGAGCGAAAAGATGGACTTCCAGCCGTGCAGTTGCGAAGGTCACCATCCGGAGTTGGCCGTGCAGAAATGACGCGCCCGCGCTCAGGTGAGGTAGCTCTCCACCACCGCCGCGTCCCCGCGGAGCTCGCTGGCGGCGCCGGAGAGGACGATCTTCCCCTGCCGCAGCACGTAGGCGTCGTCGGCGATGGCCAGCGCCATCATCGCGAGCTGCTCGACGAGAATCACCGCCACGCCGCTGTCGGCCATCTCGCGGAGCGCCCGCAGGATCAGCGCCACCACCTGCGGCGCGAGGCCCAGCGAAGGCTCGTCGAGGATGAGCACCTTGGGCCGCATCAGCACGGCGCGCGAGATCGCGAGCATCTGCTGCTCACCGCCGGAGAGGTTGCCGCCAGCCGTACTCGCGCGCTCGCGCAGAATGGGAAAGCGTTCGTATTCGCGCTCGATGCCGTCGTTCAGCGCGCGGCGCGACATCCCCGGGACGTTGGCCGCGCCGAGGGCGAGGTTGTCCTCGACCGAGAGCGCAGGCACGATCTGCCGCCCTTGCGGCACGTGGACGAGGCCGCTGCGCGAGAGCCGGTATGGCGCGATCCCCTTCGTGTCCTTGCCGTCGAACACCACCTTTCCTGCCGAGGCGGGAAGCAGGTTCGAGATGACGCGCAAGAGCGTGGTCTTGCCGGCGCCGTTCGCGCCGATGACGGTGACGAAGCGGCCGCGGGGCGCGCGGAGCGTGATGTCGGTGAGGATCTGAATGGGTCCGATGCGGGCGCCTACGGAGGTCAGCTGGATCACGGTGCCGCCTCCTTCCCGAGATACGCCTCGATGACCTTCGGGTCGCTGCGGATCTGCTGCGGGAGGCCTTCCGCGATCTTCCGCCCGTAGTCGAGCACTGTGATGCGGTCGCTCACAGACATCACGAACTCCATGTTGTGCTCGATGAGCAGGATGGTGACGCCCGCAGCCCGCAGGCGGCGCACCACTTCGGCGATCTCGCGCGCCTCCGCGCTGTTGAGTCCCGCGATGGGCTCGTCCAGCAGCATGAGCCGCGGCCGCTGCGCGATGGTCCGCGCAATCTCGAGCAGCTTGCGGTGGCCGTAGGAGAGCTCCGCCGGCCGCAGGGCGGCGAGGTGCGCGATGCCCAGGTACGTGAGGATGCTAAGCGCGCGCTCCCGCTCTTCGCCCTCGTAATCGTGCGAAGAGAGCCAGCGGAAGAAGTCGGCGAGCGGCAGGCCAGGCCGCCGCCCGATCCCGAGGAGCACGTTCTCGAGCACCGACAGCGCCCCGATCAGTTGCAGGTTCTGGAAGGTGCGCGCGAGCCCGAGGCGCGCGCGGCGGTGCGCAGGCATGCGGGTCACGTCGGCGCCGTCGATGCGCAGCGTTCCTTCGTCGGCGGCGTGGAGGCCGGCGATCATCTGGATGAGCGTCGACTTGCCTGCGCCGTTTGGTCCGATGATCGAGTGCACGGTGCCGGGCTCGACCTCGAGTGAGAAATCGGTCACCGCCCTGACGCCCGCGAAGCGCTTGGTGAGGCCCATCGCCTCGAGCCGCGCGCCGGCGACCTTCTCGAAGGGCGGCGCATCGCTGGCCGCTTTTGCCCCCGCCACGGGTTTGCGCCGGCCGAGCCGCAAGAAACCGATCGCTCCCTCCGGAAAGAGCATCAGCACGCCGACCAGGATGATTCCGCGCAGCAGCAGCGCCACGTTCTGCAGCGGCGCGATCAGCTCGGCCATCGCCATGACGAGCAGCGCGCCGAGCAGCGGGCCGTTGGAGTTGGCGAGTCCGCCGATCACGGCCGCGATGAGCAGATCCAGCGAGAGCCGCAGCCCGAACGCGTCGCTTCCCACGAACCCGCTCTGGTGCGCGAAGAGCGCGCCGGAAAGGCCGGCGAGTAGCGCGCTCACCGCAAATACCCCGGTGCGCCGCGCCGCCACGTTGATCCCCACCGTCTCTGCGAACGCGTCGCTTTCCTTCATGGCGAGGAGCGCGCGGCCGGAGGCGGACTGGTGGACGTAGTCGCTGCCCATTTGCACGACGAGGAAGAGGAGCCCCACGCACCAGAGAAAGTAGGTGGGGCCGCGGCGGAAGTTGCCGAAGTCGATCACCGGCAGGGCCATCAGGCCCATGGTGCCTCCCGTCAGCTCGACCCAGCGCTGCGCGGCGATCTCGACGATGAAGCCGAACGCCAGCGTCGCCATTGCGAGGAAGAGTCCGCGCGTGCGCCGCGCCACCAGGCCCACGGCGATGCCCCCCACTGCGGCCACCAGGACGCCCGCCGGAATGCTGGCCCAGAGCGGCCAGCCCGCTTTGGAGGCGAGGATGGCCGAGCCGTAGGCACCGAGCGCGTAAAAGCCGGCGTGGCCGAGCGACATCTGCCCGGTGAGGCCGAGCAATAGATTGAGGCCGATGACGGCGATGGCTGTGTAGGCGAGCGACTGCGCGAAGAAGACGTAGAACGCGTTGGGCGCGACGAAGGGCAGGACGAGGAAGACGGCCGCGAGCGCGAAGTACTTGAGCCGGGGAGCGGCCATCTAGCGTGCCGTCGCCTTGCGCGCAGAGGCCAGACCCTCGGGGCGCACGATGAGAAGCGCGAGAACGCCGACCAGCGGCAAGAGATCGCCGAACTGGCTATTGAAGTAGTTGGAGAACGATTCCGCGAGCCCGAACAGCACGCCGCCGACGAGGATGGCCACGGGGTTGCTGAAGCCGCCCACCGCCGCCACCGCGAGGCCCTTGACGGTGAAGACGAGGCCCATCTGCGGGTACACGCTGACGACGGGGCCCGCCAGCACGCCGGAGA
>JANXPQ010000025.1 GCA_025357235.1 Betaproteobacteria bacterium | reverse complement strand
CGTTCACCTTAACAATTCAATCCAATCGTGGTCATCTGTCGCCTCGTGCGGCTACTTGATCAGCGATTCCTTAGGCCTCGTTTGACAGCAGATGCTGCCAAAAAGAGAGCAGCTCTTCTCGTAGAACCACAAATGATTCTCGAATTTTCACTAGGTCGTGCAGATGCAGTCGTGACCCTCGAGCTGGGCTTCTAGGATCCGCCACAAATATTTTTCGCTGATCAGATTCAGACAATCGACCGAAGAAAACTGCATTGTGGGCTAGTTCGTTCCGTCGACGGGATTTCTTTGAACAATCCTCAAAGGTTTTTTTCCACATCTTCAGATCGTCCGAATTCACTCGCTTTGAATTGATTACTACGGCGTTGACCATATCGAGCTTGGCGCGGAAGCCATTAGTCGAATAGAAGGCAGCTGACGCTGCGTCATAGTCCGACGAGTTCATTAAGAAAATATATATGGCCATAAGATTGAACTCGACTCCAGACCATACGGAAAAACACTCTCCGTATACGGTATAAAACATTACATAGTCATCTCGCTCGGGCATTGCCGTACCGGACGCTTCCCGATCTGAAGTTGGTCCGATTGGCATAAAGAACATGAGGTCATTCGACTCGATATTTTCGCGAACCCTAGCTCGCCAACTTAGCGGCGGACTCATCGTGGCCTGTTAGTTCTGAATAGATATAAGAAATAACATTCATTCTCTAGCTATCAATAGACACTCCGCTCCGAGCTTTTAGTCGGATTCAAATTAGTCGACCTTTGCAATTATCTACTTTTGCCCGACCCTATTTTGGCCAATTTAAGAGCTTTTTGAAAACATGAAACTCGATACGCTGCCGCTGCCGAAAAAGGTGTTCTCGTGATAGAAGCGTGTGGCGACATCGCGCTCGGCGGCGCCAACGGCAACCATCAGCGGCAGCAGATGTTCTTCACGCGGATGCGCGACGCGCGCTGATGGCGCCGCTTCCCAGGAGGCCAGCGCGACGGTGCGTTTCTCGAAGTCCGTTCCTTCGAGCGTATGCTGAAGCCAATCGTCGAATGCGGCAGAAGGCTCTTTCGATTCCGGACCAAGCATTCTCAGGTTGTGGTAACTCGACCCGCTTCCGAGGATGAGTACGCCTTCGTTGCGAAGTTTCTCCTGAGCGCGACCGACGGCGAGGTGGTCTTGCGGATCGAGTCCGCGTTTGAGGGATAGTTGCACGACGGGAATGCTGGCATCGGGATAGATCACGGCCATCGGGACGAATGCGCCGTGGTCGAAACCACGCACCGGGTCGAACCGCGTGGCGATACCCGCGCTTTGGAGCAGGTCGTGCACTTGTTCAGCGAGTTGCGGCGCGCCGGGCGCTGGGTACTGGACCTGATACGTGTTCGCAGGGAAACCGCTGTAGTCGTAGAGCATCGGGGGATTGGGATGGCTCATGATGGTGAAGTCCGCTTCCTCCCAGTGCGCCGATATCATCAGCACGGCCCTCGGCATCGAACCCACAAGCTGCGGCAACTGTTGCAGTGCTGCCTCGAGATTTCGATGGGTATCGCGCATCCGGCCTTCCACCCATGGCCATGGCCCGCCGCCGTGCGAGATATAAAAAGTGGGAAGTGCGGGTGTTGTCATTGGAATCCCTTGCGAGCGATTGGTTCGAAAGTGTAGCCCTTGGCGGCGCAGACCGAGAGGGATGTTTCAAATCCTGCGCGAAAGAGCGGATCTCACGGGCGTTTGGGCGAAGCGACGACCGCGGTGCCGTAGCACAGGACTTCCGTGAGTCCCGCCATCACTTCGGTCGCGTCGTAGCGCACGGCGACAATGGCATTGGCCCCCAACTGCTGCGCATGCTCGCACATGAGGTCGAAAGCTTCGGTGCGGGCCTGCTCGCAAAGGTTTGTGTAGATCGTGATGTTGCCGCCGAACAGCGATTGCAGCGCGCCGAAGAAGTTGCCGACGATCGAGCGCGAACGGACGGTGATTCCGCGCACGATCCCGAGATTTTTCGCGATGTCATGGCCGGGCAGGTCGAACGTGCTCGTGATCATGGATTTCAGCATTTAGCCTCCAGAGGTGGTTTGCAATGGCCGGTCGGCCCTCGCGCAGTTCATTCCGCTTTCGTTCCCGAATCTTTGACGACCTTCGCCCATTTCGCCCTCTGCGCCGCAAGGAACGAGGAAAATGCCCCCGGAGTCCCTCCCGCAGGCTGGACTCCCTGATTGTTGAATGCCTGCTTGACCTCGGCGAGTTTGAGGATGCTGTTCAACTCCGCGTTGAGTTTCGCGATGGCCGGTTGCGGCGTGCCGGCGGGGGCCACGACCCCGAACCATACCGACACGTCGAAGCCGGGCACGCCGGACTCGGCGACGGTTGGCAAGCCTTCGATGAACGGTGATCGCTCCTTGCTCGACACCGCAAGGGCGCGCAGCTTGCCGGCCTTCACTTGCTGTAGCACGTTCGGGACGTTGTCGAACATCAGGTCGATGTGGCCGCCGATCAGATCGGTCACGGCCGGGGCGCTGCCTTTGTAGGGAACGTGAACGATGTCGATGCCGGTCAGGCTCTTGAACAATTCCATCGACAGATGATTCGACGAACCGTTGCCGGCCGATGCGTAATTCAGGTTCCCCGGTTTCGACCTGGCGAGCGCGATCAACTCCTTGACCGACTTCACCGGCAATTCGGGATTCGCCACCAGCAGATTCGGCGTGCTGGCCGCCAACACGATCGGCGCGAAGTCCTTGTCCGTGTCGTAGGGCAGCGAAGCATACAGCGCGGGATTGACGGCGAAGGCAAATGAAACGATCAGAAGCGTGTAACCGTCCGGCGCCGATTTCGCAGCGAGACTGGTGCCGATCGTGCCGCCACCCCCCGGTCGGTTGTCCACGATGACCGGTTGTTTCCATTTATCGGTCAGCTTTTGTCCAAGCGTGCGGGCCAGCGTGTCATTGAAGCCGCCCGGCGGGTAGGGAACGATGATGCGGATCGGTTTGCTTGGATAGTCTTCTGCGAAGGTCGCGGACGGTTTGCCACTGAAGACACAGAGGACACAGAGAAAAACAAAAGAGAATAATCGAACAGGAAGATAAGCGTTGGACGAGACTGAAATTGTGCGGACAGATTCGATTCTGTTCATTGCGTCGACCTCACTCACAGCCGGTTATTTACCTTGCCAATGATCTGTTCCTGGTTTTTTGGCCTTGCCGATTTCCTAAAAAGGTATTCCGACGTGCTCCGCACGTAGGGTATCTGTGGCTAGTTCTTCTTTGTCTTTCTCGCTTCGAGAAACTTCCGCATTGCCTCCTGCGGCTCGCCGCTGGCGTAGGCTTCCTTTTGCGCCGCCTTGGCCGCTTCGAGTGCGGCGTCGAAGCCATCCTGCGTCAGCGCACGGAAGCGCTGCTTGGTGAGCCTGAGCGCGGTTGGCGCGAGTTTCGACATCTCGGCAGCGAGCGCCAGTGCCTTGCCCATGACTTCCTCGCGCGGCACGAGATGGTTGAGGATGCCGATGTCGTGGGCAACCTCTCCGGAGATCAAATCCCCCGTCAGGGAAAGCTCGATGTTCTTCGATAGCCCGAGGTGCATGGTCATCAGATACGACCCGACGATGCTGGCCAGGCCGGCCTTGATTTCCGGCTGGCCGAGTTTCATTTCGGGATAACCGATGCGCAGATCGGCGCATAGCGCAATCTGCAGTCCGGCGCCGGCAGCCACGCCGTTGAACGCAACGATGCAGGGTTTGTCCAGATCGCGTACCGCCGCATACATGGCATGTTGCCTGGTGACCCATGAATCGATGTGGTCCACCGTGTAACGGACGATTTCCTCCAGGTCCTGGCCGGAACAGAAGGCGCGGTCGCCCGCGCCGGTCAGGACGACCGCCCGCACGTCCTCGGCCTTGTTGAGTTCCGCGAGCAGCGTAATCAGCGTCTCGCGCATCTCCATGTCCACCGCATTGAGGACTTCCGGCCGGTTGAGCGTGACGATCGCAACCGTATCCTGCCGCTCCAGCTTGACGCTGTTTCCCATTTTATTTTTCTATTCAGTCAAACGTAACCCGGACCTTCAATGACGGGATGGGCCTGGAGGAAACCTTCATCGAGTTCGACGCCGATGCCATGCCCTTCCAGTGGCAGGACATTGCCGTCCTTGTCGGTTTTGTAAGGCGTCGAAACCAGTTTGTCGCGGAACAGGTTGTTCCTGGAAATATCCGCTTCGAAGTAGCCGCCATTCTCGATGGCGGCCAGAAAATGGATCGTTGCGGCCATGTTAAGCCCGGTCATGGAAGTATGCGGATGAATCGGCAGTTTCCAGCTCGACGCGAGTGCGGCGATGCGCAGGGCTTCGGTGATGCCGCCCGTCTTGGAGAGATCGGGCTGCAGGATCTTGATCGACCCGTCCTCGATCACGCGATTGAATTCGAAGCGTGTGTAGTGGTTCTCCCCCGCGGCAAGCGGCAGGAGCCCGTAGCGCGCGGCTTCGCGGTACGACAGGTAGTCATGCGCGGGAAACGGTTCCTCGAGCCAGCCGACGGCAAGCTCGTCGAGTGCAGGCATCGCTGCACGGGTATCGGCAACCGTGTAACTGGTATTCGCATCGGTGAGGATCACCAGTTCGTCGCCGAAGGTCTTTCGTATCATGGCGACGCGCTCGATGTCGCGGGCGACGCTATCGCCGATGCGCAATTTGATGGCCTTGTAGCCGGCCTGCACATGCGGCCGCGCTTCGTCCGCAAGCGATTTGGGATCCTGATAGCCAAGCGACACGCCGCCGGCGTAGGCCGGAATCGGTTTCGAGCGTCCGCCCAGCAGCTTGTACAGCGGCAGCTCGAGCGCCTTGCCGCGGATATCCCAAAGCGCCATGTCGATGCCGGAAAGCGCGAGGCAGGCGCCGGCTCCCATGCCGTGACTGGCAAGCTGCTTGTCGTACACCTTTTTCCATATGCCGGTGACGTCGTTCGCGTCCTGCCCGACGACCAGTTGTTTCATCGTGGTATTGACGAGGTGAGCGACGGCACCGGGGCAGCGGCCGTGATGCGCCTCGCCCCATCCGATCACGCCGTCCGCGGTGGAAACCTTGACGATGACCGCATCGCGCTTGACCGTGCGGCCGATGCCGAGCGTGACGCTGTCCTTCGGATCCACCGGAAACGAAGTCGGATATGCCCGCACGTCGGTAATTTTCAGCCCTGCCATTTGCTTTCTCCCTGAGGCATTCAATACAAAATTCACCACGACAGCTTCAGCTCCAAGTGTTCCCTTGAGTGTTTCACCTTAAGACGCGAAGATCACGAAGAAAACAATTCCGAAAGTGGTATCGATCTGAATTGTGCCGTGCCTGAGTTTTGCTGCCACTCGTCATTTCCAGCGATATTCCGAGCCCGGTACTCCACTCGGAACTTCTTCGTGTCAATTCGTGATCTTCGTGGCTTCGTGGTGAGTCCTGCGATTCTTAAGTCGACTGCAGCAGATCGATCGCAATGACGCGATAGGCGGGGTGATAGGCCTGGCGGAACGCCTCGGAATGATGGACCGCCGGATAATCGTCTTGTGCGATCTTCCCGAAATAGGCAACTACTTCTTCGCGTGTAAACGGAATGCCGCCCGCCACCGCAAGATCCCCCAGGCAGCCGCAGAATTTCGCCAGCTTGTCGGGTGATGCCGGGTAGCTGTTTGCGGTTTCCACAAACGCACGATGCAAAGCGTCCGGATCTCCGCCGGCCGCCAGGTAGGAGCGCAGATGAACGCGGCCGAGCCGGCCGTCGGGCGAAATGATGTCCTGCATCGGTTCGGCGAAGCCCTCGCCCAATCCCTCGATTTCCTGGTCCAGGCGCTTGCGCGCTGCAGCAGGATTGTCCACCGCATGCCCCGGACCGAGCGCAGCCTGATGCAGCAGCTTGTATATGTCGTCTAGTTGCATTGCGGGATAACGCTCGAGATGGGTGGACAGCAATTGACTGACGAATTTCATGTGGCGCTCCGGGACAATGCTGACATCTTAATCCAAGGGCGTATTTCAGATTGAGACGGGTTGCCAAGTGCCCGCCGTAAGATTAAGGTTCCAAGGCCGCTTATCCGACACCGGCGTATTGGGAATTCCGGCGGCGGCCATCCGAAAATATCTGGTGTGGCGGCCAACAAAAAAAGCCTCTCCGGGCGCGGTTTTGTCACGGCAGGGGCGGAGTCAGTTAGCAGGGGTGAGAGCAATAATTTCAATAACCAGGAGGAATTACCAACATGGAACGAGAACAAGCTATTGCTCCGGCTGAAGCCGGCGCGGAAAAACCGGCTGCAATGAGCCGACGCAGTTTTCTGGCTACGGCTGCAGCATCCGCCGCTGTTGCCGCCACCGCAGGCTCGGCGTTTGCGGGTACGGACAAATTCGGCAGGGACCGCGATTGGACCGGCAACGAAACCGTCACCTATCCCGAGCCCGCTTTCGAGGTGAAGGACAAGCGTTTCAGCGGGCGGCAAGGTAATGCGACGCTGCAGCGCATCTGGCACGGCGAGGGCAACGACAGGGCGCTCTGGTGCGAAGGTCCGGTCTGGATGGGCGACTGGGGTTGCCTGCTCTGGAGCGACATCCCGAACCACCGCGTATTACGCTGGAACGAAGATGACGGCCACGTCAGCGTGTATCAGACCGAGTCCGGCTATTCGAACGGCCACGGTCGCGATAACCAGGGCCGGCTGATCGCTTGCGAACACGATACCCGCCGCATGCGTCGCCGCGAATACGACGGCAGCTGGACGATTCTGTGCGACAGTTTCGACGGCAAGAAACTCAATGCCCCGAACGATGTCGCCACTTTCCACGACGGCTCAATCTATTTTACGGATCCGGGCTACGGCATCATGGGACCGTACGAAGGACACAAGGCCGAGTTCGAGTTGCCCACCCGCGTCTATCGCATCGACTCCGCGGGCAAGGTCACGATCGTCGCGGAAGGACCGATGCGTCGCCCGAACGGAATCTGCTTCTCGCCCGACTTCAAGCGCTGCTATGTCGTGGATACTGGCGCGACCGATGGACCGGGCAATCCCGCGAACATCATCGTGTTCGACATGAAGGGGACGTCGATGACCAACCCGAAGGTATTTGCCGACTTCGCGCCGGGATTCACCGACGGCGTTCGCTGCGACACCGACGGCAACGTCTGGTGCAGCTGGGGCTGGGGCGGCATGGATACCAACGGCGTGCGCGTGCATCATCCGGACGGCTCGCTGCTGGCCTTCCTGCATACGCCGGAAGTCATCGCCAACCTGACATTCGGGGGCACCAAGCGTAATCGTCTGATGATGTGCGGCAGCACGTCGGTCTACGCGATCTACGTCAACGCGGTCGGCCACGCGCTGAGCTAAAAGGCAATCGCTTCGGTCCGCGAGGACCGGTGCAAAACAAAACCCGCGCAGTGTGAACTGTGCGGGTTTTTTATGAATTTTGAAACAGCTTTGCCTATAGTCAGAACGGCAGGCTATAGCCGACCGTGATGTAGTCGACGTAGCTGTTGATCTGCGTGTACTCGACATCGAGAATGCCACGCCCAATGCGGAAGCCGACGCCGACGCCCGCGGAAAGACTGGTGTCGTGATCGAAATTGTCGTCCCAGTAAGCCACGCCGAGTTTGGCCTTCAGGTGAATGTCGCCGTCGGTGCGATACACGCCATAGGCCGCCGCCGAATTGATGCTCCAGTCGTGCTTTGCGCCGATTGCGCCATCGGTGACACCGAGATTCAGATCGGCTTCCCAGGAGACGTTCCCCTGGATCTGCTGGCTGAGCCGGCCGCCGATGGTCGAGCCTGAATCGCTGTCCGAACCGTGCGGCTTGGCGAAGCCGACCGTGCCGCCGAACATCAGGCCATTCGTGCTCTGTGCCATTGCCTGGCCGGACAGCATTGCAGCGATCAGTCCAAATGCCATCAGGATTTTCTTCATGGGGTTTCCTTTCTGCTGATTGTTCCGGATTGTGCGAGCACAGGGTTGTGCTCATGCACTTAGTCGGGATACGACGGCAATAGTTCTGCCCCGGGAATCCCATGCGGATAGGGTGTCGGTTTACGGCGACAACATTGCCGGCAAGCGCAGCGCAGGCCGGCGTCAGCGTTGTTTCTTGATCAACTCGCCGAGCCTGGCGACCGCCTGCTCGACGCGCGGTGACCACGGCTCCGCACAGCCCATGCGAATGCAATTTCTATAACGGTCGGTCGCCGAGAACAGCGTGCCCGGCCCAAGCGAGATCTTGTTGCGCAATGCCTGGCGGAATAATTCCTCCGAGTCGCAACCCTCCGGCAATTCCACCCACAGAATGAAACCGCCGGCCGGCCGGGTAATGCGCGTGCCGGCGGGAAAATATTCCGTGACTGCGGTGGAGATGTGCGACACCTGATCGCGGAAGATGCGCCGCAGATTGCGCAACTGGCGGTCATAGCCGCCGCTGGCAAGAAAATCCGCCAAAACGAGTTGCACCAGTTCGGGGCTGCCGACCGAGTTGATGAACTTCGCCATCTGCACCTGGGCGTGCCAGCGGCCCGGCGAAACCCAGCCGAGGCGAAACCCGGGGGCCACCGTCTTGGTGAACGAGGAGCAAAGCATCACATTGCCGGTGCGATCGAATGCCTTGGCCGGCTGCGGCCTGTCGTCGCCGTAGTAGAGGTCGCCGTACACGTCGTCCTCGATCAAGGGCACGCCGCGCTTGTCGAGCATTTTGACCAGGCGCTTCTTGTTTTCGTCCGACATCGTGAAGCCGAGCGGATTCTGCGCGTTCGGCATCGCAATCACCGCCGCGCTTGTCGAGCGCTCGAGCGCGAATTCCAGGGCTTCCAGCGAAATGCCCTCGCGCGGATGCGTGGGGATTTCCAGCGCCTTGATCTGCAGGCTTTCGAGAATCTGCAGCATCCCGAAATAGGTCGGCGATTCCAGCGCGATCGTGTCGCCCGGTTTTGCCACCGCGCGCACGCAAAGATTCAGGGCTTCCATGCAGCCGTGCGTCACGATGATGTCTTTGGCCGCGAGGCTGCAACCCAAGTCCAGCGATTTGCGCGCGATCTGGCGGCGCAGTTCTTCGTTGCCCGGCGGCAGCACGTATTGCGTCAGCGACAGGGGCTTGCGGCGCGCGATCGACGAGATCGTCCGCTGCAATCTGGCGGTCGGCATGTGATCGGGGCCGGGACAGGCCGCGCCGAAGGACACCACCTCCGGCCTGCGCGAATCGAGCACTTCCTGCACAAGAGCGCCGATCCCCACCAGTCGCGGCGCTGCGGGCGGATTCGAAATCGAAGGCTCGTCCGCGATCGGCATGCGATGGCGGACATAGTATCCGGCATTCGGCCGCGCCTCGATCAATCCCCGGTTTTCGAGGACTTCGTAGGCGCGCAGCACGGTTGCCACGGAGACCTTGCGCTGGGTGGACAGGCGCCGCACGGAGGGAACCCGCTCGCCGGGACGCAGCGTGCCGGCGCAGATCATGCTCGAAATCGAATCCGCGACTGTTTCGTAAAGCACGGCTGGCTGTGTCATGGGGACACTCTAATCAAGAAGGGGCCGGGTGGAACAGGTACGGCTCGCCATGCAATGGACCATAACAGTTCCGGATCCGGCAAACTGTAACGCAAACAATTTTGCCGGTGTGAATCTGTTATGGCCCGGGATCGGTGCCTAACATGGCAGCATGAAATCCGCCTTGCAAGATTGCGTCCTCGAACTACTGCCCGGGCAGGTCCTGCGCCTGAGCGCAGCCGCCGGCGCGACAATCAGCTGCGACGGCGGGATATTGTGGGTGACTCAGGAAGGCAGGGCGCGCGACGATTTTCTGTCCGCGGGCGAGTCGCTTGGCGTTACCTCTACAGGGGTAACCCTGGTGGAGGCGATGGGCGATGCGTCTGCCCAACTGACGCTGCGCGCCTGTCAGTCGCCCCGCGGTGCAATCAGAATGTTTCAGGCCCGCGCGGCATTCTGATCGTGCCCCGCGGGCGCAAAGCCCGGGCCCGGCTATTTATAGACCAGCACCGGAATCTTGGAATGCGACAGGACTTTCGCGGCCTGGCTGCCGAGCATCATTCCCGCAAGCCCGGTGCGGCCGTGCGAGGCCATGAAAATCAGGTCGCACTTCTTTTTCTTCGCTGCCTCGACGATCGCTTCCCACGGGGTCATGCTGTCGAGGAACAGGCCGCTGTACTTTACGCCCGCGGTCTTTGCCTCCTTCTCGATCGCCGCGAGAAAGCGGGTCGCGGTTTTCCGCGAGCGGCTGTCCCATTCCTCGCGTGACATGAGGTCCGGAGGAAAGTATTCCCCGTAGCTCAGGATCGCGTATGACTCCGGCGAATAAAAGCCGGTCACCCTGGCGCCGACTGCCCGGGCCAGGGCTACGCCCGCCTTGATGGATTTTCTCGATAGCGCGGAGCCATCGGTTGGAATCAGAATATTTTTGAACATGAGTCGCTCCTGCTGGAATGGATACGGACCGTGCATCGCTTGCGGCCCCTGCGCCGAGGTTCATCGGCCCCTGTGCTTGCGGTATAGTGCAGTCGATTCTCCGGAACCCCTCTATTATTTTGACCCCGCATACGCTTGAAGTTCTGCGTCTCCTGGAAGATGGAGAATTTCATTCCGGTGAAGCACTGGGACGGATATTGGGCATCACCCGCGGTTCCGTGTCAAACGCCCTTGCCGATGTCGATGCCCTCGGGCTGACGGTTTACAAAGTGCATGGCCGGGGCTACCGGCTGATGACGCCGGTACAGTGGCTGGCGCGCGAGCGCATCATCGGCCAACTGGGCAGGCAGGCGGCCCGGTTCGACATAGAAATCCTCGATCAGACCGGTTCGACCAACACCGACATGCTCGATCGCGCGATGCGCGGTGCACGGTCCGGCAGCGTGCTGGCGGCCGAGTCGCAGACGCAGGGCCGGGGTCGGCGCGGGCGCGACTGGCATTCCAGCCCGGGCGGCGCGCTGACCTTCTCCATCCTGTGGCGCTTCGACCAGGGTGCCGGATTCCTGAGCGGGCTGAGCCTGGTGGTCGGCATTGCGCTCGCCCGCGTGCTCAGAAAGCACGGCGCCGCGGACGTGAAGCTGAAATGGCCGAACGATCTGCTGTGGCAGCACCTTAAGCTCGCCGGCATCCTCATCGAACTTGCAGGGGACGTCATGGGTCCGACCGTCGCGGTAATCGGGATAGGGATCAACCTGCGCTTGCCGGACTCGGTGAAAGCGCGCATCGATCAACCCGTCGTCGACCTGGCAACGATCGGCGTGGAAGAAGATCGCAATGTCCTGTTCGCCGCGATCCTGAGCGGACTGGACCTGGTGCTGGCGCAATTCTCCGCGGAGGGGTTCGCGCCATTCCGGGAAGAGTGGGATAGGCTGCATGCCTACCAGGACAAAATCGTGCGCGTGCGCATGCCGGACCGGTCCGAAATAGAAGGCCGGGTGAGCGGTGCCGGCGAAGATGGCGCGTTGATGTTGAACACGCGCTCGGGGCTGCGCAAGTTTTACGGCGGGGAATTGAGCCTGCGTGGCGCCGTTTGAGATTATCTTCTGACAACCAGGCGGGCCAACCTTGATTCTTGCAGTCGACGCCGGCAACAGCCGGGTGAAATGGGCGTTGCATGACGGCCGCGTGTTCGTGCGCGACGGCTGGGTCACGCTTGCCGATCTCGCTGCGCTTGATGCGCAGTGGGCTGCGCTGCCCGCACCCTCGTCGATAGTCATCGCCAATGTCGCAGGAGATGAAGTGGCCGGCCAACTGCGAAAATTCTCCGGGCGGTGGCAGACTCTGCCGCGATGGGCTGCCAGCACGCGCTCGCAGGCGGGGGTGTCCAATCGCTATGAAGAGCCGTCGCAGCTTGGCGTCGACCGCTGGGCGGCATTGATAGGCGCGCGCAGCTTGTGTTCCGATCCCTGCGTTGTCGTGAATGCCGGCACCGCGACGACGGTTGATGCATTGGACGCACAAGGCGAATTCATCGGCGGCATCATCATTCCCGGATTCGACCTGATGCACGAATCGCTGGCCGCGAATACCGCGCGCCTGTCGGCGGAGCGCGGCAATTTCACCGCCTTTCCCCGCACCACCCGGGATGCGATCACCAGCGGAGCCGTCCAGGCATTGTGCGGAGCGGTGGAACGCATGCGTAGCGCGATGCTGGACGCAGGGCACCGCGAACCGGTGCTGGTAATCAGCGGCGGCGCGGGCGAACTCGTCGCGCGCCATATGGGCAGACCGGTACGCGTTGTCGACAAACTTGTCCTCACGGGACTGGTGCGGATCGCGATGGAGCCGCAATGAAGTGGCTGTTTTACGTGCTGCTCGCTGCAAACCTGGGACTGGCCGCCTTTGCCTATCTGCGGGAGCGCTTGCCGAACCCGGATGCGCAAATCGTCAGGCAGCAGATGAATGAAGACCAGATCCGCATCGTTGCGCCGAGACCCGCCCCGCCGCCTGCCCCGGTCGCGGCGGCGCCGGCGCCCGGCGTCTGCCTCGAGTGGGGCAGTTTCGGCGCTGCCGACCTGCCCAAGGCGCAGGCCGCGATCGAGGCGCTGGCGCTCGGCGAGCGTGTTCGCAGAACCGAAGTGGCCGTGTCGACCAGTTATTGGGTTTACATTCCGCCGCTCAAATCGAAAGCGGACATGGACAGGAAGGCGGGCGAGTTGAAGGAACGGGGAATCACCGATTATTCGCTCATAGCTGACGCCGGTCGATGGCGCTACGCGATTGCGCTGGGTGTCTTCCGCAGCGAAGACGGCGCGAAAAAGAAGCTGGCATTGATGAGGGGAAAAGGCGTGCGCTCGGCGCAGATCGGAGAGCG
The DNA here is from genome assembly GCA_025357235.1 of Betaproteobacteria bacterium. Taxonomy (GTDB): domain Bacteria; phylum Pseudomonadota; class Gammaproteobacteria; order Burkholderiales; family JACQAP01; genus JACQAP01. The sequence goes on along the minus strand of JANXPQ010000025.1, from coordinate 854 downwards.
CGAACAGAGGATCACCCAGTCGGCATTCCTGCTGCGCGATCCAACCGAAGCGCAGTCGGCGCAACTGGACAATCTGAAGACCGGGTTTCCCGACTCGGACCTGCGGGCGGTGGACTGCCCGCCGTCCTGACGCAGGCGCTATGCTGGAGCCAGCACCCGCGAGCCGTGGCCGTCGACCTTCAGTTCCAGCAAGTGCGTATGGAACGCCTGCAACGTCGAGCGATGGCCGATGCTGACGATGGTCGTCTGCGGCAGCTTCTCCTTCAGCAGGCGATAGAGTTGCTGCTCCGCCCCTTCGTCAAGCGAAGAGGTGGCTTCGTCAAGGAACAGCCAGGCCGGTTGTTGCAGAAAGGCACGGGCGAAAGCGATGCGTTGTTGTTCGCCGGGCGAGAGTTGCATCGACCAGTTGTGCTGTTCGTCCAGACGTCCGGCGAGGTGTTGCAGTCCTACCGTGGCCAACGCCTCTCTGATGATCTCCCCGGAAAATTTCTCATCGGGCGCGGGATAGGCAATTACTTCGCGCAGGGTGCCGATCGGAAGGTAGGGTCGCTGTGGCAGGAAAAGTGCGCTGGGATTGTGCGGCAGTCGCACCCGGCCGGTGCCGAAAGGCCAGATGCCGGCGATGGCGCGGAACAGCGTGCTCTTGCCGGAACCCGAAGGGCCGCGGATCAGCCAGCTTTCCCCCGGCTTGATGGTTGCGCTGGAAGGGGCCAGGAGCGGCGCGCCGTTCGGCAGGGCCAGCGATACGTTGTCGATGACCAGGTCGGACTCGGTATCCCGGATTTGCTGAACGCCGGTCTTGCTGCGCATTTCCGTGCGCGCATCGTCGATCGCTTGCTGGAAACCCAGCAAGC
>JANXPQ010000023.1 GCA_025357235.1 Betaproteobacteria bacterium | reverse complement strand
AGCGCCACTTTCGCCTTGAAGGCCGCTGAGTGATTGCGGCGGGGTCGTTTCATCTGTCTTGCTCCTTTTCATGCGGCTCTCGCCGTCGATTAGAGCAGAAACTTCACTTATCCGGCTGTCCGATTTCCTGGGACCACTTCTATGATTTGTCCCTTACATTGAAATAACACCACCGTGTTGGGCTTAGCCTGCAGACCTCTTTTGCGATAGAGGTACCTGCCGCTTTGCATGTTGGGCAAGACCTGGCGGAAAAACTTCTGCTGAACATCCTCAATGCTGTCGCAACCGGGGAACTCCCTCGGAAAGTCCATGGGTAGGATACGTACCGCTGGAGGGTAGCTAAGGTCCAGAACTGTTGGATGTAGAGCCAAATTAATCGCCTGGAGCAACGCCAGTAATTGTCAGGTACGTTCCGTGCCCCCGTTCGAGTAACACGGGGTCTTAGAAATGCATACCCACCTCGGAACCGAGTTAGTTCTTTTTTTTGATCTCCACGATAGTACGCCGCCATATAGCAGCCATCAAATCAAGCCGAGATACCACCCGTTGGCGGCAACGCCGACCTCAGCTCCACTCGGGCTTTGCCGCGAGAATCGTTTTCGGGTCCAGTTGCACCGACTCGCGTTCGTCCACCACCCACACTTGTCCGTCCTGGATGGTGTATTGCAATTGCATGTTGCGCGCGGCGAGCCCGGCCAAGGCGCGCGTGCCTGCCTGCGGAAGCTCGATGACGGTGAGCTTGTGCGACCGCGAGACCTTGTCGCAGACCTGTTGCCACCACAGTTGCGCGGCGTGGCCGCCGTAGCTGTAGACGAACACTTCGTCGGCGCGACCGCAGGCCTTGCGAATGCGTTTCTCGTCCGGCAGGCCGACGTCGATCCAGGTCTTGATGCTGCCGGTCAGATCCTTGCGCCACAAATCCGGTTCGTCGTCCGTGCTCAGTCCGGCGCCGAACGCCAGCGTTTCATCGGCGTTCAGCGCGAACGCCAGCAGCCGCACCATCATGCGCTCGTCGGTTTCCGACGGATGGCGCGCGACGGTGAGCGTGTGGTCGTGGTAGTAGCCGCGCTCCATGTCGGCGATATGCAGTTCGGCTTTGAAAATGGTTGCCTTGAGGGCCATGGATCTGTGGAAACGCGATTGAACGAAGGTCGGTACTTTCCCAGAAAGCGGCGTCAGAGTCGAATCGGCTTGTCGCTTGCACTGTCCGGCTCGCTCATGAAATAGTGACAAAGACAACAGAACAACTCTCACCGCGGAGGACGCAGAGGACGCGGAGGACAAACATGAGGGAGCCAAAATCGGGCGCAGCGCCAAAGTGACCACCGATACGAGGTTTTGGCCATCGTAATTTTTCTCTCCCGCCCTTCCTCCGCGTCCTCTGTGTCCTCCGCGGTTAAGGGGTTTTTAGTCTTTGTCCTATGGAGGAGGTCGGCATGAAACCGATGCTACGGGTGCTGATTGGCATTGTCCTGATGGCTGGCCTGAATGATGGTGGGTACGCGGAGGAAAAGGCCGCCGCGGACGAAAACTCGAAGGTTGTGCGCCTGCGTGAGGAGATTACGGCGCTGATCGGGCCGGCGACCTGCGCGAACCTGGTGAACTGCCGGATCGCTGCGCTTGGTATCGATGCCTGCGGCGGTCCGCTCGAGTACGTCGCCTATTCCTGGCTCTCCACGGAAAAGGAAGCGCTGGAGACGAAGATCGCCGAATACGACTTCGTGCAGGAAGACGCGCAGAAGAAGAGCGCGGCCGTGGGCGCCTGCGTGACGAAGCCGGAACCGGTTGCGGCGTGCGTCAATCGGCGTTGTGTTGTTAGGCAGTAACAGAAGAAAGAGGCGAGAGGCCCCGCAAGGGGATACCGGTCTTCGACCATAAAAGAGGAAAGGGAGAAGAACGGGGACTCAGGACTTCGGCCCGACTTCGCTGGA
>JANXPQ010000021.1 GCA_025357235.1 Betaproteobacteria bacterium | reverse complement strand
CTTTAGCTTGAGGTAAGCCTCGAGAATCTTGTTGGTGGTGCGTGGATAGACGTAGTCGGTGCCCGCCAGAACCCAGCGCTTGGCTTCGCCGCCGTCCTTGCTCATCAGGTAGTCGACGGCCGGGATGGCCTGCTGGTTGGGCGCCGCACCCGTGTAGAACACGTTCTGGGAAAGTTCTTCGCCTTCGTACTGCACCGGATAGAACAGCAGGCTGTTCAGCTCCTCGAACACCGGCAGCACGGATTTGCGCGACACCGAGGTCCAGCAGCCGAACACCACGGCCACCTTGTCCTGGGTGATCAATTGACGGGCCTTTTCGGCGAACAGCGGCCAGTTGGACGCCGGATCTACTACGACAGGCTCGAGTTGCTTGCCGAGCAGGCCACCCTTGGCGTTGATCTCCTCGATCGCCATCAGTGCGGTATTCTTCAGCGCCGTTTCGGAAATTGCCATGGTGCCCGACAACGAGTGGAGGATGCCCACTTTGATGGTGTCGGCAGCCATCGCCGTCGCGGCCATCGCAGAGAACGCGATCCCGACCAACGATTTCAATATGTGCCTGCGATTCATAAAATCCCCTTAGATGGTGAATTGATCACTGTGAGGCATGCGCCTCGGGTTATTGCCGCGACCCAGCCCGTCGCGTGACGAACCGGTTGTCGAATGCGCGCGTCAGTTTCGCAACAACCGTGCCGATCGTTGATCGCGTTGGCGAATCCCTTTTCATTTCATATTCTTGTAATGCAATGTGGCGGGAAAGAAGGCTCTCTTTGCAACCGCGGCATATCCTTATCCGAGAACTCGCGCACCGGCATTGTGCAATTAGCCCAAGTGATGCACAAAGTTATTGCGGAATGATTCGGGACGCTCCGGTTGCGTGCATGCGGCTGACGGGAACGGAATCGCAATGCCTGCGCGCGGGGCCCTTGCCTGCTGCCGGATACTGTATATAATCACAGTCATCGGAATTCCTTGCCGGGAGCAACCCCAGATGGATGAATTGACCCCACGCCAGGCGGAAGTCTTGCGCCTGATCAATGACTTCGCGCAGAACACCGGCTTCCCGCCGACCCGTGCCGAGATTGCCCGCATGCTCGGTTTCCGCTCCGCCAATGCCGCCGAAGACCATCTCAAGGCGCTGGCGAGGAAAGGCTTCATAGAATTGCTGGCGGGTTCTTCACGCGGCATCCGGCTGAAGGCACAACTCGGCCTGCCGTTGATCGGCCGGGTCGCGGCAGGCAGCCCGATCCTTGCCGAAGCCCATGTCCAGGGACGCTATCAACTGGATCCCCAGCTATTCAAGCCGCACGCGGATTACCTGTTGAAGGTGCGCGGCATGAGCATGCGCGACGCCGGCATCCTCGATGGCGATCTGCTGGCGGTGCACAGCACCCGCGAAGCCCGCTCAGGGCAAGTCGTGGTCGCCCGCCTGCACGACGAAGTCACGGTCAAGCGCTTCAAGCGCCAGGGCAGCCAGGTGCAGTTGCTGCCGGAGAACCCGGATTTCGAACCCATATATATAGACCTGAAAAACGACCCGTTCGCCATCGAGGGCCTCGGCGTCGGCATCATCAGGAACGGCAGGATTGGATAAGCAAGGGGTTGAGTGAAGCCCCGTAGCTCGTGACTACCGTAACTATCGTGACTGTCGTGACTGCCGTAAAAACCTGCTGGATGAATTTACGAGTCACGCCGTCACGATCGTCACGTCGTCACGGCTTTTATCGCACAGGTGGACGCTCGCATTTCAACCCACTTGAGGAGAAGTTCATGGAAACGCAAAAGACCCTGCAGATTCTCAGAACCCTGGCAGACGGCATCGACCCCGCGACCGGCGAACAGTTTGCCGCCGGCAGCGCATACCAGCACCCGGATACCGTGCGTGCGCTTTTCTCGGCGATCCGCATGCTGGAAAGCCCGGCATCGGCGGCCTCCAGGCCGGCCCCGGCGAAACAGGCAGGTGCTACGACAACCGGCAAATCCGCCCCCGAAAATTCGGGACGCCCATGGTCGGAAGAAGAAGACGCGCGCCTGGGCAGCACTTACGACTCGGGCAAGTCTATCGACGAGCTGGCCGGAATTCACAAGAGAAGCAAATGGGCGATAGAAGCCAGGCTCGCCCGGCTCGGCAAGATTCCCGCACCGCCGACGCGATTTCCTGCCCGCACTTCATCGGGAAATTCTGCAAACGCCTAACAGGGGAAGGGCTCGGGGTACGCAACCCGATACCTGCTTTTACTCGAACCTCGTACCTCGGCCCTCGAACCTTAAATGTCTTCCGCCCTCCAGTCCCTTTTGCAAAACCCGGCCATCTGGCGCGGCGACGAACAGGCGCGCGTGGCGCTGCCCAGCATTCCAACGGGATTCTCCGAATTCGATCGCGAATTGCCGGGCGGAGGCTGGCCGCGCGGCGTGGTCAGCGAACTGCTCACCGAGCGTACCGGCATCGGCGAGCTGTCGCTGCTGATGCCGGCGCTGGCGCAGCTTTCGCAGCAGGACGGCTGGCTGATGCTGATCGCGCCGCCGTGGATTCCCTACGCGCCTGCGCTTGCCGCACGCGGCATCCGGCTCTCCCGGGTGATCGTGGCAAATACCGTTTCCGGCAAGGACACGCTGTGGGCCGCGGAACAAAGCCTGCGCGCCGGCAATTGCTCCGCCGTACTGGCATGGCTCGCCGCTTTCAACGAGCACGGCCTGCGGCGGCTACAGCTCGCCGCCGAAGAAGGCGGCAGCTTCGGCGTGGTGTTCGGCGAATCTTCGCGCGCAGCCTTGCCCTCTCCGGTGCCGCTGCGCATACGGCTCGGCGTGCGCCAGGGCAGGCTGTCCGTGAAAATCCTCAAGCGCCGCGGCAGCGGCCTCACGCCCACGCTATGGCTGGACGCGGAAAAACCCTTTGCAGCCGCCATGCCGCCGCGCATCCAGGCCCGGCCCGCATTTGCGCACGCCGTCGCATGAACGTCGGACGCACACCGGACGCACTCTGGGCCGCATTGCGGTTTCCCGACCTGTCGCTGCAACTGCATCTGCGCGGCGGTGATTCCTGCGGACCGATGGTCGTACAGGAAGCCGGTCATCGCCCGCGGGTGTTGTCGTGCAACGAGGCGGCGCAAAAAACGAGCATCAGACCCGGCATGCTCGTCTCCGCGGCCCATGCGCTGGTACCGCGGTTGCATGTGCGCACGCGCGATTGCACGAAGCAAGCAAAAGCACTGGCGGGCATCGCGGCCTGGGCAACGCAGTTCACGCCGACAGTAAGCCTCGCCTCCCCGGACGAAGTACTGATCGAAATCAGCGGTTGTTTGCGCCTGTTCGGCGGGCTGCGCCCGCTGAGCGGACGCATCCGCGCGGGCCTCGCGGAACTGGGATATCGCGGCGTCGTCGCCCTGGCTCCCACTCCCACGGCCGCATTGCTGCTTGCCCGCGACGGAGTCGACACCTCCATTGGCGATCGCCATCAGTTGCGCCCGGCGCTGGCACGCCTGCCATTGTCGTTGCTTGATCAACCGCCGCAAACCATCGCCCTGCTCGCAAGCATGGGCATGCATACCATCAAGGACTGGTTGTCGCTGCCACGCGATGGCCTCGCCCGCCGTTTCGGCCAGGGCATGCTCGACGAGATCGATCGTGCGCTGGGCTTGTTGCCGGATCCGCGCCCGCCTTTTTCCGTGCCCGATCGTTATTCGACTTCCCTCGAACTGCCCGCACCAGCGCAGGAAACCGAACCGCTGCTATTCGCGGCCAAGCGGCTGATCCTCGAATTGGCCGGTCACCTGGCATTGAGGCAACTTGGCGTCCTGCGGCTCAGGCTCGACCTCGGACATGCGCATCACGCCACCACGCCAGTTCTGCTCGGATTATCGGCGCCAAGCCGCGATGCCGGTCACCTGGTCGCACTGTTGCGCGAGAAACTGGCAACCGTCGAACTGCCCGAGGCAGTCGAGAGCCTTTGTCTTGTTGCGCAGGAAACCCGCCCGCTCGGCCCGCAGAACCAGGCCTTGTTTGCCGATGGCCGCCCTTCGCGCGAAGAACGCTGGCGCATCATCGAACACTTGCGTGCGCGGCTGGGTACGGAAGCGGTGCACGGACTGGAAATGTTTCCCGACCATCGTCCCGAGCTTGCTTTCCGCAAATCGCTGCCGGGCCAGGCGGGCGACGGCCACTGCGAGCTGTATCGCCCGCTGTGGTTGCTGCCCCGCCCGCGGCCGATGTGCGCCGACGGCCTGCTGCCGAAAGCGGATTCACCGCTCACGCTGCTCGACGGACCAGAACGCGTCGAAACCGGCTGGTGGGACGATTTCGACGTGAAGCGCGATTACTTCGTGGCGCGCGACGGATCGGGCGCAAAGCTCTGGCTCTTCAGGCAGAGGACGGACCGCAAGGACTGGTTCCTGCACGGCATCTTTGCATGAAAGCCGGGCATCACCGTGGATTATGCCGAGCTCCATTGCCTGACCAATTTCACTTTTCTGCGCGGCGCGTCCCATGCGCAGGAGCTGGTCGATGCCGCCGTGAATCTCGGCTACACGGCGCTGGCGATCACCGACGAATGCTCGCTCGCCGGCGTCGTGCGCGCGCACACGGCAGCCAGAAACCATAAGGACGGGTTCAAACTGATCATCGGCGCCGAGTTCAAACTCGACGACGGCCTGCGCTTCGTGCTGCTCGCGCAAAATCGCGAAGGCTACGGCAATCTCTCCTCCCTGATCACGCACGGCAGGAGAAACGCGAAGAAAGGCGAATACCGCCTCGCGCGCGATGGCCTCGACGCGGGCGTGGCACATTGCCTCGCGTTGTGGTTGCCTTCGGCACAACCGCAAGTCGAAGACGCGCTATGGCTCGCGCAGCGTTTCCCCGGCCGTTTCTGGACTGCGGTCGAACTGCTCGCCCGCAGCGGCGACTGGGACCGGCTCGCAGCCCTGCAGGAAATCGGCAAACGCACCGGCCTGCCCTGCGTGGCCAGCGGCGACGTGCACATGCATGCGCGCGGCCGCCGCGCGCTGCAGGACGCGCTTACCGCAATCCGCTGCGGCATGCCGGTTGCGCAGACCGGGCTTGCCTTGCAGGCCAGCGGCGAACGTCATCTGCGCCCGCGCGAAATACTCGAACGCATCTATCCGCAATCGCTGCTCGACGAGACTGTCCGTATCGCCGGAATGTGCAATTTTTCCCTCGACGAGTTGCGCTACGAGTATCCGGAAGAAGTCGTTCCGGAGGGAAAGACCCCGGCACAGCATCTGCGCGAACTGACCGGGGACGGACTGAAAACGCGCTATCCCGGCGGCGTGCCGGAAGCGGTGGGCGTCAAGATCGAAGAAGAGCTCAGACTGATCGCGGAACTGCGTTACGAAGCCTTCTTTCTCACCGTGCACGACATCGTGCGCTACGCGCGGAAATGCAACATTCTCTGCCAGGGCCGGGGGTCGGCCGCCAACTCGGCGGTCTGCTATGCGCTCGGGATCACCGAAGTGGATCCGAGCCGCACCCGGCTGCTGTTCGGACGGTTCCTCTCGAAGGAGCGCAACGAACCGCCGGATATCGACGTGGATTTCGAGCACGAGCGCCGCGAGGAAGTGATCCAGTATGTGTACCGGAAATACGGACGCGACCGCGCGGCGCTGGCAGCAACGGTGGTCAGCTACCGGACGCGCAGCGCATTCCGCGACATCGGCAAGGCACTCGGACTGGATGCCGTGCAACTGGATCGCATCTCCAGCAGTTTTGTATGGTGGGATCGTCCCGATGAAAGAGCAGCGAGACTGAGCGAAGCGGGTTTCGATCCGCACTCCCTCGTGATTCGCAAGCTGATCGTGCTGACCGATACACTGGCGGGGTTTCCGCGGCACCTGTCCCAGCATGTCGGCGGTTTCGTCATATCGCGCGGACCGCTCGCGCAGCTGGTGCCGATCGAGAATGCAGCCATGCCGGGGGATCCGTCCCGCTATACCGACGACGGGTTCGTGGAAACGGCAGCGAATGCGGCAAACCCGAAAACCATGCCTGCCGCCGATGCGCTGCGCACCAACATCCAGTGGGACAAGGACGACCTCGATGCACTCGGCCTGCTGAAAATCGACGTGCTCGCGCTGGGCATGCTCACCGCGATCCGTCTCGCGCTGGACATGGTGAACCGGCGCCGCGGCGGTTCCCTGTCCATGGCCGGCATCCTCGCCAACGAAAACGGCGATGAAGGCAAGCCGGTGTACGACATGCTCTGCAAGGCGGACAGCATCGGCGTGTTCCAGGTCGAATCGCGCGCGCAGATGTCCATGCTGCCCCGCCTCGAACCAAGAAATTATTACGACTTGGTAGTTGAAGTCGCCATCGTGCGTCCCGGTCCGATCCAGGGAGGCATGGTGCATCCCTATCTGAAGAACCGGAAAAAGGAACCCGAAGAAATTGAATATCCCCTGAAACTCAAAAAAGTCCTGGAGCGAACGCTCGGGGTGCCGATTTTCCAGGAACAGGTAATGGAAATCGCGATGGTTGCCGCTGATTTCTCGGCCGGCAAGGCCGATCAATTGCGCCGCGCCATGGCCGCCTGGAAAAGAAAAGGCGGCCTCGAACCCTTCAGGGAAGATCTGGTCAGCGGCATGCTTAAAAATGGCTACGACGAAAAATTCGCGCTGCAGATCTTCGAGCAGATCAAGGGTTTTGGCGAATACGGATTCCCCGAATCACATTCCGCGAGCTTCGCGCTGCTGGTTTATGTCTCGGCCTGGCTCAAATGCTACCAGCCGGCCGCATTCACCTGCGCATTGCTCAACAGCCAGCCGATGGGTTTCTATGCCCCTGCACAACTGGTGCAGGACACGCAGCGTCATGGAGTTGAAGTGCGGGCGGTGGATGTGATGAAGAGCGAGTGGGATTGCACTTTGGAAGAAGGACTCGGGACGCAGGACTCAGGACTCAGAGAAAATACAAGAGACCTAGAGCTTTTACTTAGTCCTGAGTCCTGCGTCCTGAGTCCTGCTATTCAACCCGCGCTCCGCCTGGGTTTGCGCATGGTCAAAGGTTTGTCGGAATCCGGCGCAAAGAGGCTGATCGAAACACGCGCATTGAGACAGTTCGAATCGGCCGAGGAATTGCTTCTTGCTGCGGAGCTTTCCCGCAAGGACATGAATGCGCTGGCCGCAGCCGGCGCGCTCGAATCGCTGGCCGGTCATCGCAGGAATGCGGCCTGGCTGGTTTCAGGAATCGAGCAGCGCTTGCCGGTGCTCTCTTCGGCGCCGATCGTCGAATCGACAGTCGAGCTTGCCGCACCCACCGAAGGCCAGGACATCCTCGCCGATTACGCCAGCCTGGGCCTGACGCTGGGCCGGCACCCGCTGGCACTGCTGCGCCCGCGGCTGAAAAAACTTTCCATGATCACTGCGGAGGAATTGGGACACACGCCGACCGGCACGCCGGTGCATGTCGCGGGCCTGGTCACCTGCCGCCAGCATCCCGGTACCGCCAAAGGCGTCATCTTCGTCACGCTCGAGGATGAAACCGGTCAGATCAACGTCGTAGTCTGGGCAAGACTGTCGCGAAAACAGCGGCGCCCGTTATTGGGCGCGAGATTGCTGGGCGTGGATGGAATTCTCGAAAGAGAAAGCGGAGTCACCCATCTGATCGCGGAACGCCTCACGGATCATTCCGCACTGATCGCAGACCTGGACACCCGATCACGGGATTTTCACTGAAAACGGATTCAAAACCCGCTAACCGCGGAGGATACGGAAAGATTCAAAAACCTCAACAAGATCGTAAACTGAAACCATGGCCCGCTTCTGCCACCGAATCCCGCTAGAATCGGTCTCCCGATTTCTTCGACTTTATCCGCGTACCCTCAAAAAGGGATATGAAAAGAATCCTCCGTGGCTAAAACGCTTTTCGACTTCGACACCCCGATCGACCGCAGCGGCACGGCAAGCGTCAAGTGGGACAAGTACGGCAACCGCGACATCATCCCGATGTGGGTCGCGGATATGGATTTCGCCTGCGCGCCCGCCATCGTCGATGCGCTGCATCGGCGCATTGACCACGGCATCTTCGGCTATAGCAATCCACCGGCCGGCCTGGTCGACGCCACCATCGCCCATCTGCAAAGCGAATACGAGTGGAAGGTCGAGCCCGATTGGATCGTTTGGCTGCCGGGCCTGGTCGTCGGCCTCAACGTGGTCTGCCGCGCCTTTGGCCGCGAAGGCGCCGACGTGTTGACCGCAGTGCCGATCTATCCGCCCTTCCTGTCCGCTCCAGTCAATGGCGCGCGCAGTACGGTGCGGATGCAGATGATCGAATCCAACGGCATCTGGCGCTGGGACATGGCCGCGCTCGAACGCGCAATCACGCCGAGTTCGCGCCTGCTGTTGCTGTGCAATCCGCACAATCCGGTCGGCCGGGTGTTCACACGCGAAGAACTACAGGAAGTCGCCGACGTTTGCGCGCGCCACAACCTGGTTCTGTGTTCCGACGAGATTCACAATGGCCTGATCCTCGACGCGGACAAACGCCATATTCCGGTCGCATCGCTCGGCGAAGATATAGCGCAACGCACGGTCACGCTGATGTCGGCCAGCAAGACTTTCAATCTTCCCGCGCTGGGCTGCGCCTATGCCATCGCCTCGAATCCGGATGTGCGCTCCAAACTCAAAAAGGCGATGGCCGGCATCGTCCATCATGTCGGCCTGATGGGTTACATCGCAACCGAGGCGGCGTACCGTGACGGCAAGGAATGGCAGGTCGCGCTGCTGGAATATCTGCGCGGCAACCGCGACCTCGTCGAGCGCGAAGTTTCGAAGATGAACGGTTTGCACATCTGGCACGCCGAAGCGACCTATCTTTCCTGGATCGACGCGCGCGCGTTGCATGCAGACGATCCCGTTAAATTCTTCAGTGATGCCGGCGTGGGCCTCTACGACGGCGCCTTGTTCGGCGCCCCGGGTTTCCTGCGGTTGAACTTTGCGTGTCCGCGTCCGCTGCTGGAGAAAGCGCTGGAACGCATGTCGCGCGCAATCGAGGCCTTGCGCCGGTAGCCTGTAACGTTGAGTCGTTTTGTCTACGAGGCAAGCAACGACTTGCCGGCCGTCGCGAGTACGAGTACGCCGATCGCCGCAATCCAGCTGCCCGCCACGCGAACGGCGATCGTCATCCAGCCCACCTTGCGCTTCAGCAGGAAATCGACCATCAGCGTGCCGTAAGCCACGATCGCCAGGCCGGCAAGACCGATTCCAAGGATGAACAGGTAAGCCTTGATGCTTCCGGTAATGGCTTCGCCGTTGGCAAATCCGTGGCTGATGCCGAACAGGACGACGAGTCCATAGAACACGACGCTCGGCAATGGCCATGCGGAAGCAACAAGACCCCCGAGCAGAACCGCAGAGGCCACATTGAAAAAGGCCAGGCCGGGCAAAGGCGGTATCGAGAGGGCCGCAGCCGCCCCGATCATCAGCGCGACGGGGAATACCAGCAACACCGCTTCCGCCTGCGACTTCAATCCGCGCTGCCCGGCGAGAATGCTGAGCGCGATGAACGGCAGGATATGTTCCAGCCCGGTCACGACATGGAGCAGTCCGGCGTAAAGGTCGCCGACTCCCTTGACGGTCGAATGCGCGTCGGCGTAGCCGGCAAAAGACATCAACCAGATGGCCAGTACGAATTTCCTGCCGAAATCGAGCTTACGCATGGGCGTGTGACTCAACCAGCCATGAAGTGCGAGACGAGGAAATAAACCCCGCAGAGTCCGATCAGCACGCCGCCGGCGCGAAGGCATTTCCCGCCCCACGACCATTTGTTGATCACGCCAATCAGTATCCCGAGGGCGTGCAGGCTGCCGGTGGCAATCACGAAGCCCATGGCATAGGAAATTGCGTTGGCCGATTCCGGAAGCTCGGCGCCGTGTGCGTAACCGTGAAAGATGGCGAACACGCCTACGATGACGGCGGCCACCCAGAGTGGCGGACGCGCGGCGAGTGCCACCATCGCACCCAGTACGATGGCGGACACGGCGATGCCGATTTCGATTCCCGGAATCGGCACGCCGAGCCCGCCGAGGATGCCGCCGAAAGACATGACCAGCGGAAAAGTAACCGGCAACACCCAGATCGCAGGCGCGCGCAATTGCGCGCCCCAGATCCCTACCGCAACCATTGCCACTACATGATCCAGCCCGAACACGGGATGTTCCAGTCCTGCAAGAAAACCGCCCGAAATGTCTCCTTGTCCGACATGCGCAAAAGCGAACGATGGAGCAAGAAGCCATAACGCAAACGCCGCCCATCGGGCGGCGCTGCACATTGAATATCGTCGATCTGGACCTGCAATCATGCGGTCAGCCTCCCGTAAGACTTAATCCAGCAATCGCCAGTCCGCGAAGCGGACTGGCGGGCGCAATGATGTCAGAAGTATCCCGTCAACGTAAACCGGAGCGTGCGCGGCTCGACAGGATGGAAATGGATGTCGTCTACCGGTGCCGCCTCGCCCTTCAATTGCGATGCATAGAAATAGTCGACGTCGCTGTCCTTGCGGTCGAATAGATTGTACACGTCCATGTGCACGCGCCATTTCGGATCGATCTTGTAACCGACGCGAAGATTGGTGATTTGCGTCGACTGAGACCGCACGGAGTCATCCTCGATCAACGGTCGGGGTCCGAAGTAGCGGTATTGCAGCATGCCGAACCATGGGCCGATTGAATCGACCGTCAGGCCTAGCGACAAGACCTTGTCGAGCGAGCCCGGGATGAAGTTGCCCACCGGGTCGGTATCGGTAAAACGAGCCTTCGAGGCGGAAAAATCGAAGTCCACCAGCAACCAGGAGTAAGGCTTGTAGTGGTTCGTCCACTCGACCCCCGTGCGCTTGCTCGGACGACTCGGTTCGGTGGTGCCCGCGTCACCCGTGAACAACAGCTCCGAATCCAGCCTCAACTGCCACAACGCCAGTGAAGACTCCACATGCGGGATGACTTCCGTGCGCACGCCGACCTCGGCGCCTTTCGAGCGGACCAGCGGATCCACCTTCTGCGCCGGCGTGACACCGTCCGATGGATCCACCGTGATCGTCGTGCCGCGGGCATCGTTGCTGTGGAAGCCGTAGCCGTAGTTGATGAAGTATTCCGTCTTCGCCCACGGCCCGAAAATCAGGCTGAGCTTTGGCGAAACGATGGAGGCGTCGGCCTTGCCAGAGTTTTGCGGAATGTTGCTGTTGACGTCGAAGTTGTACTGGTCGCCACGCACGCCGACGATCGTGCGGAATTTCTCCGTGACATGCAGGGTGTCTTCGACGTAGACGCCGACGCTCGTTTCCGTCACCGTGTCCTCGCGGGTAGTGCCGATGATTGCCTGTGCGACCGTGTGGTACAGCGCAACCGGATCGATGTCGTCGCGACGCACCTGCAGGCCGACCTTGAAAATATTGTCCAGGCCGGCGAGCTTATTGTAGAACTCTACGCGCGGGTGCATGCCGAGTACCGTGCGGCTTTCATGCTGCTCGAACTGGTCGCCGTTTACCGGATCGTCGAGGAAAAACGTGAAATTCGAATACAAGGTCAGGTTCGAACGAATCGCATACGCGTCGATCATCGCGCGTCCGCCGCCGAAGTCGTGGTGCTGTTCGTACGAAAGGGAGTAACGGGACGACGCACCGCCATCGGTCGGATCGATCGCGCCGAAGCGATCGATGAGTCCCGAATTGACCGCGCGCTGCGGAATCTGGTCTGTGGAATCCCAGTGCGCGCTGTACGCCATGCCGGTCACGTTGAAACCGTCCGCCTTGTCACCGCGGCTGTAGCGCAACACCGTATTTATTTTTCCGAACTTCTCGGGATTGTCCCAAGGGCCGTTCTGCCCAACCATTTCGATACCGTACAGCAATGTGCCGCCGGCGAGGCTTGGCGATCCCGCCAACAATCCACGCTTGTAGTCGTGCTCGCCGAGGGTCACCGAACCGATGGTGTACGGCAGCGAATTCGCATACTCGATGTATGCCGCACCGGCTGCGCTGAAGTCGCCCACCTCGGCGTAGTAGGGTCCCTTGCGATAGTCGATGCCCGATACCAGTTCGGGAATCAGGAAGTTCAGGTCGGCATAGCCTTGGCCATGCGCGTGCGTGGGCATGTTGACTGGCATACCCGCGACGTTGATCGAGATGTCAGTACCGTGATCGAGGTTGAATCCGCGAAGGTAGTACTGATTGGCTTTGCCGTCGCCGCTGTGCTGCGAGATGATCACGCCGGGGATATATTCGAGAACCTCGCCGGGACGCAAAGCGGGCCGCGTCTCCACGCGACGGGCGGTCACCCGGCCTTCACTGGCGGAATCGGACGTGCCCACCCCTGTTTCGTAGGTGCCCAGGACTTCTACTTCCGGAGCGGTCAGATCCGCCTCCGCCGCATTTACCGTGTCTGGAAAACCTGCCGAGCACACCAATGACACGCCAATGAGCCCTGCAGAACGCGCAAAGATCCGCCTTCTTGCTGCTTTTTTTCTTGTTATCCCCACCGTGCCCCCAGGATAGGAAAATTACTTCTTGTTATAGGAAATACTACTTATATTATTGTTATATTGATACTTATGAAGTAAGAAATATTTCTATTTCCTCATAATATAGATTGGAGAAACGCAGCTGTAAAGCCACGGTACTGAATTTCCCTACTTCCCCGTCTCGTTTCCTACGTTTTTGGGTAACATCTCATCCATAACAAATAAGAGGACGCCCTGATGGATCGCTTCACCATTTCGCTGAACGAAGACCTTGCCAAAGAGTTCGATGAATTGATCAGTCAGAAGGGTTATCAGAACCGTTCGGAGGCTGTGCGAGACATGCTCAGGAACGAACTCGAGTCCGCGCGCCTCGAGCGGCAGGAGGCGCCGTTCTGCGTTGCCTCTCTTTCATATGTCTACAGCCATCACGCTCGCGATCTGACTGAACGCCTGACGGATCTCCAGCACCAGCACCATCACCTAGTGCTCTCCTCGATGCACGTTCATCTCGATCACGACAATTGTCTGGAGACCGTCATTCTTCGCGGCGCGACCGGCGAAGTGAGCAAGTTCGCCAACGAACTGATGGCGGTGCGCGAAGTGCGCCATGGCAAAGTCAACGTCGTGCCGGTGGAAATGGACGACCACGGCCATCGCTCGCACCAGTATCACGTGCATACCCGGCCACGGACTTGATGCGGCTGGCGAATAACCTTTATGCCGCGGCAGTTCTGGACACGGCTGCGCCCAATCCCTAGATTCACGTTTCCTGCACTCTTCGTCGTCTCGCAATCGTCCCGTCAAGAGGATTTCAATGGCATCCAAACCCCTGCTGTTTTCGCCGATCACCCTGCGCGGCATTACCCTGAAAAACCGTGTCGTCATCTCTCCGATGTGCCAGTACTCCGCGCGTGACGGCATGGCCGACGACTGGCATTTCGTCCATCTCGGCAAAATGGCGACCGGCGGCGCCAGCCTGATTTTTACCGAAGCCGCCGCCGTCGAACCCGAAGGCCGCATCACCTACGGCGACCTGGGCATCTGGTCCGATGCGCACGTCGCACCCCTGAAACACATTACCGATTTCATCAAGGCCAACGGCGCGGTGCCGGCAATTCAACTGGCGCATGCCGGCCGCAAAGCCTCGATGCAAAGACCGTGGCACGGCAATGGCCCGATCAACGATACCGATCGCGCGCGCGGAGAAGACGCCTGGAAAATCGTGGCGCCGAGCGCCATCCCGATGGATACCGGCTGGCTGGTGCCGCACGAACTCAGCCTGAACGACATTCGCATCGTGCAGACCCATTGGCGCGACGCTGCGCTGCGCTCGCTTGCGGCGGGCTTCGAAGTCATCGAGATGCATTCCGCGCACGGCTATCTCGGCCACGAATTCCTCTCGCCGCTTTCCAACAAGCGCACCGACCAATACGGCGGCGACCTCACGGGCCGCATGCGTTATACCCTCGAGCTTGCAGAAGTCCTGCGCGCCGCGTGGCCGCAGGACAAGCCGCTGTTTGTGCGCATATCCTCCGTCGATGGCATCGAAGGCGGCTGGACGCTGGATGACACAGTGACGCTGGCAAAAGAACTGGCCGTTCGCGGCGTGGATGTGGTCGACTGCTCGTCCGGCGGCTTGCTCGGGTCCGCAACGGCCGCACGCATCAAGCGCAACCCCGGATTTCAGGTTCCATTTGCGGAGCGCGTGAAAAAAGAGGTCGGCATCAAATCGATGGCGGTCGGATTGATACTCGATGGACCGCAAGCGGAGCAGATCCTTCAGAACGGGCAGGCTGACCTGATTGCCATCGGCCGGCAGTCCCTCTATAACCCCAACTGGGCATTACACGCGCAAGTCGCCCTGGGCGCGCAAGGCGAATACGAATCCTGGCCGGTGCAATACGGCTGGTGGCTCGACAAGCGGCAGCACATTCTCACGGATGAAGTGAAACGGAAAATCGCGTGACTACGTGACTACGTGACTGTCGTAAAATCCGGCACACTAGTTACGCAGTCACGATAGTCACGTGGTCACGACAGTAGTTGCGACATGACCTAAAGGTCAGTCTTCACTGAAACTACTCTTCGCTCGTTTTCACGGAGTTTCATATGGCCATCGATGGAATGAACCACTTCACGGTGTTGACGAGGGATCTCGACGCCACGCGGAATTTCTACGTCGGCATCCTCGGGCTGAAGGAAGGCTATCGTCCCCCGCTGGGGTTTCCAGGCACATGGCTCTATGCCGGCGCGCAACCCGTCTTGCATGTCATTGCCGGCCGGCCGCTGCCTGAACCACCCGCCGGCGTACTCGATCACATGGCTTTCTCTGCATCGGATCTTCCCACCATCGTAGCCAGACTGAAGTCGAACGGCATCAAATACGATTTGCGCAAGCAGCCCGATTCGGGCGTTTGGCAATTGTTCTGCTTCGATCCGAGCGGCGCGAGAGTGGAAATGGACTTTTCCCCGAACGAAGCAGCCCCCGCCTGATCCTGAAACCGGGTCCGGATGCTAGCGCACGCGCAGCGCCGGAATTTTCTCGAATTCGATCTTCAGAAATTCCGTGAAGGCGCGGACCTTCGCAGACACGTGCCGCGCCGACGGATAGACGGCGTTGATTTCCCCGGGTGGCGGCGCGAAATCGCGAAGAATCTCCTGCAATTTGCCTGTCTTCAGGTCGTCCTGAATCAGCCAGGCCGGGCTTGCGGCGATGCCGAGGTCGGCCATCACTGCCTGCCGGATCGCTTCGCCGTTGTTCGCGCGCAACGTGCCCGAGACTTTGACGCGGACCTCGCCGTCCTTGCCGTGAAACACCCATTCGTTACCGGTGGACAGATACGCATAGAGAATGCAGTTGTGGTCAATGAGGTCTAGCGGCGTCTTCGGCACCCCATTTTTCTTCAGATAGGCGGGCGTGGCAATGAGGCAGCGCTCCGAAGTGCCGATGCGCCGCGCCGCGAGGTTGGAATCCAGGAGCCGGCCAATGCGGATGGCGACATCGATCCCCTCCTCCACCAGATCCACGAAGCGATCCGCATAGGCGAGATCGATCATCAGGCCCGGATGCATTGATTGGAATTTGAGCACCAGCGGTCCGAGGTACATCTGGCCCAGGCCGATCGAAGAGTTGATGCGGAGCACGCCGGTCAACTGCGTTTGCAGCACCCCGAGGTTGGCCTCCGCCTCATTCACCGTATCGAGAATGCGCTTCGAACTCTCGAAGTAAACGGAGCCCGCTTCAGTCAGCGACAACTGCCGGGTGCTGCGATTAAGCAGCCGCGTTTTCAGCTGCCGTTCCAGCGCCGTCAGTTGCTTGCTGACGGTCGGCTGGGTCATGTTCATCTCGCGTGCCACGGCCGAAAAGCTGCCCGTTTCGACGATTCGCACGAACAAGCCCATTGCAGTCAGACGGTCCATATTCCCTCTCGATCATGCCGAACTGGAATGAATGATATGCGACTTGCCGGTCTTCATGTTTCGTCAGTGGGAGCCTACATTTGCTGCCATGCAACAATTTCCGTTGCCGAATGGATGGATAGAAAGGAAAAGGCATGAAAACAGCAGGATGGAGTATCGCAGCAGCCGCGCTGCAGCTGCTGGTCACCACAGCCTTCGCAGAAGAGTGGAGCCTGATATCGCAGGACAACAACGAAATCGTATTTGTGGATCGAACCAGCATTTACGAAGTCGGCGACCTGAAGAAGGCACGTGTACTGCGTAGCTTCAGCAAAGTACAGACCATCGGCGATGAGGCCTTTCCGCACAAATCGGAGATTCTGTTGTACGCGGTGCGTTGTGAAGACCGCAGCCTCGCATTCGAACAGTGGACGATGACCGCAGGCGAAATCGGCACTGGCGCGACGGTGTGGACCGGCCAGATCGACCAACCTTCGCTCTACAAGGACCCGAACGACCCGACTTTCGTCAGCATGATGGCCACAGTTTGCAACGGCTGATTCGTTTCCGCTCCGAGTCCGGTTTTGTTAAGGGTTGTGCGATGCCTGCCCTGAGGCGCAGGCGTGCGAGGACGTGACGACGTCGCGCGGGCGGGCGTCGTACAAGCCTCGAGGGAGGAAACCGCGGCATGCCCCGGTGCAGTCCGGGGAGGCTAAAGCGCTATGGGGATTTGATGGTTCGCAGTGCGGCCGGATAGCGCAATCGCGCCGTCCGAGCGGAGTCTGAGATTGCGTGGATGGCGGATGTCGCGACGCAAAGCTGGAGTCTTGGATAACGCAGCGGGCGAGAAACGACGTTATGGCAGCGTAAGACAAAGCCGTCGGCTATCGGCGCTGGCCGATGAAGAGCGGACGCACAGTGGGGGCAACCGCTGCCGGTGCTCATGCTGCAGCCCGCAATATTGGCGGCGCACGGATCGATTGCCCACGGGCGAAGATCTCCACGATGATCATCGCGGCACCACAGTGCGCGCAGACGAAGGTGGGCTCGACAGTGGCTGCAGTTGCCACAGGCAGCGGCGATTCGGTCGCGGCGGGGACGACGTGCAGCAGTTCGCGCACCTTTGCGAGATGCTCGCGGCGCCCGGCATTGGCGAAGAGGCCATAGTGGCGAATGCGGTGAAAGCCACCGGGCAGAACGTGCAGCAGGAAGCGGCGCATGAACTCCTCGACAGCGAGCGTCATGGTCTTGTAGCGCGTACGTCCCTTGGCGCGGTAATCCTTCCAGCGGAAGCTCACACCGCGTTCATCGAGCGCGATGAGCCGCTGGTTCGAGATCGCCACCCGGTGGGTGTAGCGCGACAGATAGGCGAGCACCGCTGCCGGCCCGGCAAACGGGCGCTTGGCATAGACGACCCATTCGCACGTTCTGAGCGGTGCCAGCCAGTCGGCGAAGGCCATGGCATCGGCCAGCGGCGCGAACTCTCCGAAGAACTGCAACTGACCGGTGCGATGCACCTCCTCCAGTTCTTCGAGGAAGCGCCGACGAAACAGCCGCGAGAGTACGCGTACCGGCAGAAAGAAGCCGGGCTTGCAGGCGACCCATCGTTCGCCATCAGGCGAGAGCCCGCCGCCGGGAACGATGCCATGCACATGGGGATGGTGCGTGAGCGCCGAGCCCCAGGTGTGCAGGACCAGCGTCACACCGATCTGTGCGCCCAGATGCTTCGGGTCGGCGGCGATGGTGCCCAAAGTTTCGGCGGCGAGCTCGAACAACAGGCGATAGATCACCGCCTTGTTGGTGTACGCAATGGCACTGATCGGCGCTGGCAAGGTGAACACCACATGGTAGTAGTCCAGCGGCAGAAGCTCGGCCTGCCGGGCCTCGAGCCAGCGGCGCGCGGCACGCGCCTGGCACTTCGGGCAATGCCGGTTGCGGCAGGAGTTGTAGGCGATATCAACCTGCTCACAGGCGGCGCAGCGCAGTACATGTCCCCCCAGCGCCGCGCTGCGGCACTGTTCGATGGCCGACATCACCTTGAGCTGACCCAGGCTCAGGTGCGCGTGTTGCGCTTGCCGCCACGCCGGCCCGTGGGCGCGGAAGATGTCCGCGACCTCCAGGGCGAGGCGCCCCATCGGGGCGCGCTACGCCGCAGGCAAGCGCTCCAGGGGACTGATCACTTCGCGCAGGAGATCGGTGGCCACCTGCGCATAGAGGGCCGTGGTCTCCAACTTCTTGTGCCCGAGCAGCACCTGGATGACCCGGATGTCGACCTTCTGCTCGAGCAGGTGCGTGGCGAAACTGTGCCGCAGCGTGTGCATCGACACGCGCTTGTCGATCCCGGCCGTCAGCGCCGCGGCATGCACGGCCCGGTTGAGCTGGCGGGTGGTGAGCGACTCGATCGGGTTCAGGCCGGGGAACAGCCAGCCGCCATCGAGCATCTTGCCCTGCGCGCGCGCCACCCGCCACCAGGTGCGTAGCCGCTCGAGCAGCAGCGGCGGGAGCATGGCGTAGCGATCCTTGCGGCCCTTGCCCTGCTCGATGCGCAGGGTCATGCGATCACTGTCGATGTCGCCCACCTTGAGGGCGACCACCTCGCTCGCGCGCAGCCCCGTGCCGTAAGCCACCGACAACGCCGTCTGGTGCTTCAGGTTGCGCGCCGCGGCGATCAGGCGGGCCACCTCGTCGCGGCTCAACACCACCGGCAGCGTGTGTGGGACACGCACCGGCTGCATCTTCGCCATCAATTCGCCCTGGTCGAGCGTGACCTCGAAGAAGAACTTCAACCCGGTGATCGCAGCATTGAGCGAGATCGGCGAGGTGCCGTGATCGACCAGGTGCAACTGGTAGCGCCGCAGATCCTCCACGCTGGCGCTGTCGGGCGAGCGCCTAAGGAAACCGGCAAACTGGCGCACCGCGCGAATGTAGTGGTGCTGCGTCTTGTCCGCGAGCTTGCGCATGCGCATGTCGTCGATCATGCGCTGACGCAACGGCGTGATGCCTTGAGGTGATGAGTCCATGGTTGCTGCTCCTGTCGTGATGCGAGGCGGATTGCCTCGTCCCATAACATAAACAGAACCGTGTCTCAGCTACCACCACCGCTGCTCGCCGTGCCTTACCGCGCGAGCGGTTTAGTCCC
>JANXPQ010000554.1 GCA_025357235.1 Betaproteobacteria bacterium | reverse complement strand
GCCCACCACCAAGGAGAGCGCGATGACCATCCATGGCTGCACCGTGCCGGCCAGCAGCAATACCACCAGCAACGTTGGGCACAGCATCTGTATCGACTGAAATATGGCGATCACGCGGCGGCGATCGGACCGGTCCGCCAGCACCCCACCCCAAAGGATTAGGAGCCATACCGGCACGCCCAGTGCGAAGGCGTCCAGCCCGATCAGGAACGAAGACGCGCCCAGGCTGAGCAAGAGCCAAGGCTGGGCCAACTGTTGGGCCCAAGTGCCGATGTTCGAGAGCAGACTCGCGAACCAGAACGTGCCGAAGCGCCGGGTGCGCAAAAGTCCGAGTGATTCTGCGAAGGTGGTCTTTTGCATTGCGGATCAGCCTAACACGACGCGGCCCGGGTGACTGGGGCCTTCGGCGTCCCGATTGGAGCCAGAGAACCATGCGCCATTTGCACAGCCTATGGCGTCCCGAAGGATCTTTGCCGTAATTTTCGACGAGGTGTAGCCAACGCCTGGAGGCCGTGTCGGTCGACAGTATCCGGACAGCTCATGCGAGAAACGGGCTTTCCGGCTTGCATTTGGACAGATATGTTCGCCAACGTACAGATCGTATTTGAGGACGCAGTCATTCTTGCACGCATGGCCATTCCTTCCGCACACCCTCGAAATCGCATGACCTGAATGTTGAACGACGCTGGTTGGCGTCGCTTCGATCGTTGCGCCGGCATGCGCGCTGAAGTGTGCCGATCCTGAAATGAAGCGAAGGAGACGAAGATGGACAAATGTCCTTACATGACCACCGCCGCCGGCACGCCTGTGCCGGACAATCAGAATTCACAGACGGCGGGGCCGCGCGGGCCGGTGCTGATGCAGGAATATCAGCTCATGGAAAAAATGGCGCACTTCAACCGCGAGCGGGTACCCGAGCGTGTCGTGCACGCCAAAGGCGCCGGCGCCTACGGCGGTTCACGGTGACGGGCGACATCTCCCGCTACACACGCGCCAGGCTGTTCTCCAAAGTTGGCAATACCTGTGAAATGTTCGGTCGATTTTCCACAGTGGCGGGAGAGATGGGCACGGCCGATACGGCACGCGACCCGCGCGGCTTCGCGCTGAAGTTTTACACCGAGGAAGGCAACTGGGACCTGGTAGGCAACAACACCCCCGTGTTCTTCGTGCGCGACCCGCTCAAGTTTTCCGATTTCATCCATTCGCAAAAACGCGACCCTGCCACCGGCCTGCGCGACAACACCATGCAGTGGGATTTCTGGAGCCTGTCGCCGGAACCCCTGCATCAGGTCACCACGCTGTTTTCCGACCGCGGCATACCCGCCACTTTGCGCAACATGAACGGCTATTCCAGCCACACCTACAGCCTGTGGAACAACGCGGGCGAGCGCTATTGGGTGAAATGGCACTTCAAAACCATGCATGGCATCAAGACGCTGACCAACGAAGAGGCGGCGAAAATCGCCGGTGAAGATCTCGATTACCACCGCCGGGACCTGCACGCTGCCATCGGGCACGGCGATTTTCCGAAGTGGAAGGTGCAGCTGCAGATCATGCCGGAGAAAGATGCCGAAACTTACCGCATCCATCCCTTCGACCTCACCAAAGTGTGGCCGCACAGGGATTACCCGCCCATCGACGTTGCCATCATGGAGCTCAACCGCAATCCGCAAAACTATTTTTCCGAGGTCGAACAGGCCGCGTTCGAACCGGGCAACATGCCGCCCGGCATGAGTGCTTCGCCGGATAAAATGCTGCAGGCGCGGCTGTTGTCCTACCCCGACGCGCACCGTTACCGTATCGGCATCAACTATGCCGCCCTGCCGGTAAACAAGCCGCACTGCCCGGTCAACACCTATCACCGTGACGGCCAGACACGTTTCGACGGCAACAGCGGCGGCACGGTCAACTATCAGCCCAACAGTTTCGACGGCCCGCTGGATGACCCACGCGTGAAAGAACCACCCCTGAAAATCAATGGCGATGCCGATCGCTACAACCACCGCGATGGCAACGAGGATTACAGCCAGGCAGGTGACTTGTACCGCCTGATGGACGCCGACCAGCAATCGCAACTTGTCGGCAATCTGGCGGGCGCATTGAAGACGGTGCCGCGCTTTATCCAGTTGCGCCAGATTGGTCACTTCTACAAAGCCGATCCACGATACGGCAGCCAGGTAGCCGCGCGCCTCGGCATCAAGATTGACGAGGTCATCGGCAAGGTCGCGTAATTTTGGCGGGCGCCGGTAGAGTCGGCAGGCTCAGACTGACCCCACCCTGGGTCCGCCGTGCCTCACTGTAACTATTTTGTTACTGTCTTCCAGTCCCCTGTATGCGGTTACCGCACAGACGAGCCATTCCGAAAGACGGACCGTGGCTCCGAGGCAGACGACGCCCGTTTCCTGGAGAAACGGCTCGGTCGCTTGCCGATGCCGGGAGTATCACGAAAGCCGTGAGAGAAATGGAAACACCAGGCCAGGAGTTGGGTTTTGCATCGTGCGAAAATGCACGCGCGGAACAATCCGCGCAGTGGATGTTTGAGCAATGCGACATCACCGCGACCGGCCGCGAGATCGCCATGCCTCTGAACAGCGATGAGCTTGCAATGGGCTACCGCACGATAGGTACTGCGGAAAGCGGGCTCCCGGACGGCGTCGAAGCCCTCGCGCTGTCGCGCAATCCGCAGAACACCTGGATGCTGCCCCAAAGATACATAGTCCGCGAGATCAGCCGCACCCTGCGCCGAACGGGCCTGCCGCCGAACTGGCTTAACATCGATATCGCCGTCCCGGTCGAGCCCGGCAGCGGGACAGTGGCCCTGGCGGGAATTGAATGGCTGGGAATCAGCCTGCTGGCTTTTTCGAACAAATATCTGATGCACTTCGACGAGAGCAGCGCCGCGCACCTCACTGTCGAGAGCACCATGTCGGGTGTCCACGGTCCTTCCGATTCCATAGGACCGCCGAGAACTTGGCGGTGTCATCGGTAGTGGTACCATAAGTTCATGCTCATGCTGCATGACTCACTAGATCGACCCGAATAACGCGCATCGCATCGAGTTCGACGACATCTCCTATCCCAGGAGACCTTCGCGCACGCCGCTGACACGCGAGCGCCGAAGGTGATCATCGAGGCTTCGCGAGACTTGCAATGACGTCATTCAGCTTCCGCACACGCCCACTGGAGCCCCAGCTGCCGGAGCGGAGGACACCGGAAACATCAGCCGCGCATGGTCCCGCCAACGACCATGCTGAACTTGACCTTGTGGTGTTCACGGAGCGCATCCGCCTCCTCAATCAGCAACGCGCCGTCATACCCGTCAACCTGCTCATAGCCGGCGTGGTCAGTGCAAAGGTTTGGCCGCTCTTTCCAGTTTGGGTCCTGGCGCTTTGGCTGGGCTCGGTGTGCATCGTGATTCTCGCCCGGTCTTTGCTGCGGCATCGCTATCAAAGGGCGCCGCGCGACGCCGAATCGGCACGGCGATGGGCGAGGTTCTTCGTGCTGGGCGCCTTCACGACAGGCTGTTTGTGGGGCCTCGCAGGTTCGGTCATTCTGGTGACGCCCGATCCCGTCTACCACCTATTCATCCTACTCGTGCTCGGCGGCGTGATGGCGGGCGGCATCGTCGGCAATGCCGCCTATCTACCGGCAATGCTCGCATTCATGTTGCCATCCATTTTGCCAACAATCGCAGCCTTGGTCACTCGCCCCGCCGTCGCTCAGATCCAGATGGGCCTGATGCTGGCGGTTTTCGGCGCGGTGCTCGCAATTGTCGGGCGCAGTATCAACAATTTGATCGTCGAAAGTCTTCGCCTGCGGTTCGAGCAGAACCTTTTATCGCTCAAACTGGAGACCAGCGAGGCTGCGATGGCCAGGGCCCAGGAAACAGCCCACGTTGGAAGCTGGGACATCGACCTGCAAACCAATATTGTCGCCTGGTCAGCGGAGACTTTTCGTATCTTCGGTGTCGATCCGGCTACGTCAAAGCCCGCTTACGAAACGATGCGGGCGCTCGTTCACCCGGATGACCGGTTGGCAGTCGAAAAGGACTACGCCGACTTTGTCGCTACGGGTAGGAGTCCAGGGATCAATCATCGGATCGTGATGGCCGATGGCGCGATCAAATATGTGCATAGAATCGCCCGAACTATCTACAACGCCGAGGGGCGCGCGCTGCGGGCGAACGGAATCGTGGAGGACATCACCGATCGTAAGAAAGCGGAGGCCAAGCTCGAGTTTGCCTACATTCTTCTCAGGACGCAGATGGAGGCGTCGCCCGATGGCATACTGGTTGTTGATGCGAACAGGCGGATTACCTCGTTCAACCAGCGGTTTGCCGACATGTGGAACATCCCGCTGACAATGTTAGCGGAGGGAAACGACGAACTCGTGTTGGCGATGGTGGTGTCGTCAACGAAGGATCAGCAGAAGTTTTCCGCGCGGGTGCAGCATCTCTATGATCATCCTGAAGAGACCAGCCGGGATGAGGTTGAAACGAAAGACGGGAGATTCATCGATCGCCATACCGTGACGCTGCTCGCCCCTGGCGGGAAGAATTTGGGTCGCGTCTGGTTTTTCCGCGACTTCACCGAGCGAAAGCAGGCCGAAGCGCTGGCGATCCGGATGGCACGCCATGACGTGCTGACGGGACTTGCCAACCGCGGCGTTTTCGTGGAAGCGGTGCAGCAGGCCATCGCAAAGGCGAAGCGCGGCGAAAAGGGCTTCGCCGTCATCTATCTCGACCTCGATCATTTCAAGGATGTGAACGATACGCTGGGTCACCCGGTGGGTGACGAGCTACTCAAGGCGGTGGCGGACCGGCTGCGATCGATTACCCGCGGGACCGATACCGTTGCCCGCTTTGGCGGAGACGAATTTGCGGTGGTCGCGTCGGAAATCAGCGAGCCGACCGATGCTGCAATTCTGGCGGACAAGGTAATCAATGCTTTCGGCCACCCCTTTTCGATCCACGGAAACGACATCCGCAGCGGTGCCAGTATCGGGATCGATCTCTATGGCCCTGAAGCCTCGGATGCGGAGACTTTGCTTTCCCACGCCGACGTGGCGCTGTACCGGGCCAAATCGGAAGGACGCGGCGCCTATCGGTTTTTCACCGAGGCGATGGATACGGAAGTGCGCACGCGAGTCACGCTGGGAGCCGAGCTTCGCGTCGCGCTCGCCTCCGGCCAGTTCTTTCTCTTGTATCAACCCCAGGTCGCAGTCGATAGCGGAAAGATTATCGGCCTGGAGGCGCTGGTGCGCTGGCGCCATCCTGAACGCGGCGTTCTCGGTCCGGACCTTTTCATTCCGGTTGCCGAGAAAAGCGGCATTGTCGTGAAGCTCGGCCAGTGGGTATTGTTGACGGCTTGCCGACAGGCCAGGGCCTGGATCGACGCCGGTATCGCGCCTGTACGAATCGCTGTGAATGTATCGGCCCTGCAGTTCAAGATGCCGGTCGCACTCGAAAGCGATATCGCCGCCGCCCTCGTGGAAACGGGGTTGCCGCCATCCCTGCTCGAGCTCGAGCTGACGGAAACCGTTCTCATGGAGGCCGCGCGCGAACGCAGCGACACTCTCGCGCGCCTGCGGGAGACCGGCATCACGATCGCCCTCGATGATTTCGGCACCGGCTATTCATCGCTCGAATATCTGAGCCGATTTCCGATCGACCGCATCAAGATCGCACAGAACTTCGTCAAGGATCTTGAAGCCGCGCCCGGGAACGTGGCCATCGTGAAAGCGACCATCGGTCTTTGCCGGGAACTGGGCATCGAGGTCATAGCCGAAGGCGTCGAAACGCGGGAACAGTTTGAACTGCTCAAGGACTGGGGTTGCGGCGAAGTACAAGGCTTTTACTTCGCGCGTCCTCTCGCCGTGGAAGACGTCACACCGTTGCTGCGCAGTGGCGGAATTCTTGACCCACTGACTGTCCACCGGACCGGGTCAACTCCATAGGCTCCGATTGCAACAGAAGCCGCAGGGATGCCAGCCGATGATCCGCTCGGCGTACGGGTCCGAGTAGTGTCCGAGTCTGCTTCGATAGTTGGCTGGCACCTCTATCAAATCGGGCAACCCGCCTCTTGCAACGGACGAGTGTTAGATCAGATCGAAACTTCTACAGATGACTGCGGGATCAGGCTTGGTCAATGGCATAAACGGTCCTGTCGCTCTCGCACTCTGAAAAGAATCGGCATGCAATCAGCCAGGCCATCGGCACATCGGCCGCCATGAGATACCCCGCAAGTCAGAGCTGGAATCCGATCCACAGCACCAGGCCTTCGATGAAGTCGCGCCACAGACCGGGGGGCTTCGCGTCGTAAAGGCGGGCCGCACGGCGTTCACGGTCGAACCAGGCAGAAAAGCGGGCGATATCGCCGGCGTCATGAAACGCCGCCATGAGTTCGTAATTGAGGAACAGGCTGCGGCTGTCCAGGTTGGCGGAGCCCGCCAGCGCCAGAACATCATCGATGATGGCGGCTTTGGCGTGCAGCATGTGCGGTGCGAGCCAGACGCGCGCCCCCGCAGCGACAAGGGCACGCAGCGAGCGATACCGCGCGATGTCGGCCAGGCGATGGTTGGAGCGGGCCGGCAACAGCAAATCCACTTCCACGCCGCGCCTTGCCGCCAGGCAGAGCGCCATCAGCAAGGCCTCGTCGAGCAGGACATAGGGCGAGACCAGCGCAATGCGCGTGCGCGTGCGGTAGCCTGCGCTAACGAGCATTGCGTGCACGGTGTCGTCAGCCTGGTCAGGGCCCGAGGCGATGATCTGCCCCGTTGCCTCGCCAGGCGCGGCCATGGCGGTTGGCTTCGCGTCCACCGCCGCAGCAGCGCCTGTCGTTGAAGGTTCGGCCCCCACCGCGAAGATCCAGTCGCGCCGGAACAGATCGGCCGCCTGCCGAACGAGCGGGCCTTGCAGATCGAAGCTCAGGTCGCGCCACGCCGCGCCGCCAGGCTGCGCTTCGAAATACTCCGCCGCCAGATTGCGCCCGCCGCACCACAGCCGCTCACCCTCGCAGCCCGCGTCGGCCACTGCAAGCTTGCGATGGTTGCGCAGATTCGTTCTGCCCCTCAGGTTGAAGTGCAGCAGGGGCGCAAAGAGTCCGACCCGGACACCCGCGTGCACCAGCGGCGACAGCTCGGGCCAGCCGCCCATCATGCGGCCCACCCCGTCGAGCAACAGCCGGACCTGCACGCCGGAGCGCGCCTTCGCGGCGAGATGCGAGCTCACCGCCTCGCCGACCGGATCTCGCCCGAGCATGAAGCTGCACACATCAAGGGTGTGCCGCGCACCGTCGATCAGTTCCAGCAGCGCTCGCAGCGACTCCGCTCCATCGGCGTGGACACACAAGGCCCGGTATGGCGCGGGGCCCGGCTGCCCGAGTGCAACGGCCAGTTCGGCCGGCCAGGCACTCTGATCGGCGCCGGGTGGAATCGTCCTTGCATCCGCGCGTGAACGGCCGGTGCGGGCAAGTTTGCGCGTGCCGAACAGCAGATACAGCGGGAGCGCGACGTAGGGCAACAGGAATATGAACAATACCCAGCCGATCGCAGCGGATGGGTGCCGGCGTTGATGCAGCACGTGCGAGGCCACCACATACACGAATAGGCTGCTGACGGTAAACAGCCCATGCAGCGATAGCCAACTCGAAGGTATCAGGGAATGCGGCACGTGCGGTGCGACGAAAAGTGGAGCAATTCGGTCATGACAGCAAGCGCCTTGGATTGGGGCTCCGCGCGTCGGGCTCCGGTCCGCGCGCCCCGGGGGCCGCGCTCAGGGGTCCGGCCTCGGCGGAATTCTGATGCACCTCTTCGTTATTCTGGCAGCACTTCCCCCGAACCATGGAATTCCTTGGGGAGGTCCTTCATCTTCGGCAAACCGTCCTTGATGTGCAGCCTGGTCTCGCCGTAGTGAACATGCAGCGCGGGCCTGAAATCGAAGTCGGGGATCACGGCAGCGTAGACGTCGACCAGCCCCATCATCGGATGATCGGTAAAGACGTGGCCCCCGCAGGTCTTGCACCATTTCCTGAAGCTCTTCGGCGTCTTGTTGTAGGTGCCGATATTATCGGCGCCTTTGGTGATCTTCACTGACTCGGGTTTCCAGAGCGAGAACGCATTGACCGGGCCTGCCGACCAGCGGCGGCATGAATCGCAGTGGCAAAAGCCCATGGCGACCGGTTCGCCGGTGACGGCGAACTGCACGGCACCGCAGAAACAGCTTCCATTGCCAGGATTTCTCTTGCTCATATCCATTCTCCTGAAATAAGTTTCGATTGCGCAGTATTGCCACTGCGAGTGAATGATATCTGCGGGTGAGAATGAATCGGTCCCGATCGAGATTCGAAATCGACTATTAGGCTAGTAGCCAAGCGCGCGTCTTTTCCGCTCATGCCGATGCGCAAGATGGTCAGGCCAACCCTGCATTACGCCAACAGCGCCGAGCTGATCAATTAGCTGCTGGACCTTGCTCGCATCCGCGCCTGCAAATTTGATGATCGCGCCGCAGTTAGGACACGGTTTGCTCTTGCCGGGACCTATTTCGCCAAGCGGGACCGAAATGCTCTTGTGGCAGCCAGGGCAGTAAATATTGGCGTCAAGCATAGTCATCGTATCAGCTTCGTTGACTTGTCGTCTCCACCGTGGCGATTGCCTCGATAGCGATGAGCACAACTGGACTGTCGGCGCCGGGGCGCGCCATCGCGCCGACTGGCTTCGGCACCGGAAAGCCTGGAATGTCAGTGATGCGACGCGTCGCCATGACTATGCTCTTACACTCACGGTGTCCTCCGCGCGCCTCTCTTCCGCGACTCCATGCCGGGATTAGCTGGCGTTGCCGCCGCGGGTACTGAGCGTTCAGGCAATCGAGATTCGATTGAATAGGCAGGACCCGTCGGCCGCAGAGCCGGAGCCGATTGAGGCAGGGGCAAGAATTTCATGACAACCTTGTGCGTCTGTGTCGCCTTGGTCTCGCCACCAAGTTTGACGACCAGCAATTGCCCTTCGGCGCTCGCTTTTGCATCGAGCACGAACGACACTTCGAGTTCGACTTCCTTCAATTCGAAAAACGCCGTCCCCGCATTGTCCTGCGCCGTCACGAGTTCGCGCTTGACCTTCTTTATGAAATCACCAAGGCTGATGTCACCTTTCATTACACGTCTCCCGTGAAATTTGTGCAATTCAACAATGCGGACGCATTAGAGTCCAGGCCTCCTGGATCCTTCCAGACTAAGGTCTTGGACGTCCCCAGGATACGCTCAGCGAGTCCGCCGACATGGCAAGTTTCTCCCACCAACAATCCTTCGGCACTTCAGCGACTGTGTGAGAGCGATACCGATGATCCCGGACATCCTTGTCATTCCGGCCGGATGACGCCCTTTTTCAGGATCAGGTTGCCGTAGAGCCGGCGCTCGCCGGTGGCAACCACGGCGAAACATTTTTTCACGCGCTCGTAGAATGCGAAGCGTTCGATGCCCTCCAGTTTCGTCATCTTCGGTTCGTAAAAGCGCAGCAGCTGGCGGAACTCGTCGAAGACCGGCATCTGGCCGCCCGGGTCGTCCACCACCTGCATGTGGAAAGCCGCGCACGGCGCCATTTCGTCGAGCGGCATGAGCGACAGCACCGCCGCCGCCACCGCAGTGGCCGGCAAGCCATCCGCGCGAATGACCGGACGGCCGCTTGCCACGGCGGGATAATTGGCATCGACGATTGCCAGTTCGTCGCCATGTCCCATCGCGCGCAGCGTGGACAGCAATTCCGGCGACAACAGCGGATCGATATTCTTCAGCATCGCAGCGGCTCCTCCGCACTTTTCCGTAGGCTAGCATCCCCCAGTTGCCCGTCACGGAGCAAGCGCAATTGAGGTTGCGCCGCAAAAAAGCCGGCGCGGGGACTCGCATCCCTGCGTGCTAACATCGGCCGGCATTGGCTCACCGGGGGAACGCATGGAACTGAATCGCAAAACGCTGGGCCGTTCGAATCTGGATCTCTCGGTACTCGGCTTCGGCGGCACCGGGCTTGGCAATATGTATGTCGCCATGTCCGAGCGCAGTGCGATCGACACCCTGTCCGCGGCCTACGCCGCCGGGATGCGCTACTACGACACGGCGCCGCTGTATGGACACGGACTCTCCGAGCTGCGCACAGGCAGCGGCCTGCGGATGTTTGCCGATCCCGCCGTCATCGTGTCATCCAAAGTGGGCTGGCGCCTGCGGCCGGCCTTCGGCAAGCCGACCGAGGCCGGCCTGTTCCGCGACATCACCGCCTTTGCG
>JANXPQ010000533.1 GCA_025357235.1 Betaproteobacteria bacterium | reverse complement strand
CCGGTTCGGGGTGATGCAGGCAGGGATCACGCAGGCAAGCCTCCGATGGGGTGATCTTTTACTATAGTCCGTCCGTGACAGTTACGAAGGACATCGCAATCCGGATGTTGGCGAAACCGGCCGGTCGGCGCTACACTGCTGGCCGAATCGACCCCTGACCATGAAACGGCACCGCGCCCTGACCAGCCTGCTGATCCTCCTGCTGCTATTCGCACAGCAGGCGGCGTACGCGCATGCAATTTCCCACCTGGGCAAGGAACCGCCGGCGAAGGAACAGCTCGCCCACTCGAAACTGTGCGACAAGTGCGTCAGCTTCGAGAAGATCTCGGGCGTGGCGCCTGCGAGCACCCCGGTCCTTGTTTCGCTCGAGCTCGTCTTTGCGCAAACACCGCGAGTGGTCTATGTGTTCAGTCCGCGCACGGTTGCAGCGTTCCATAGCCGCGCCCCACCGTTCTACCTCTGATCGACGTCCCTGATGCCGCGGCCTTGCCGCGGCGCGTTGATTTGTTCGTCCAGAGGAGATTTACATGTTCAGGAAAGTCACCCTGGCTGCCGCCGTCGGCGCTGCCTTTGTCGCACCACTCCCCGCCATCGGCGCGGATGACGCGGAAGTCCAGAAGATCCGCGATGAAATAAAGGAGTTGAAGGAAGGTTACGAAACACGCATCCATCAGCTCGAGCAACGCCTCGATCAGACGCAACAGCCTGCGGCCGCCACTGCGCCAGCACCGTCCGCGCCGGCTTCGGCGAATTCCTTCAACCCGGCGATCTCGTTGATCCTCAACGGCCAGGTCAACAACCTCCAGCGCGACCCGTCGACCTACCACATCGGCAGTTTCATTCCCGGGGTAGGCGACGGTGGCGTCGGCCCCGGTACTCGCGGGTTCAGCCTTGGAGAATCCGAGTTGACCTTTGCCGCGAATATCGACCCTTACTTTTCGGGCGCGCTTACCCTGTCGGTAGATTCCCAAAACGAGGTCCTGGTAGAAGAAAGTTTCATTCAGAACAGTGGCGCCCTTCCCGGTGTGACGCTCAAATTCGGCCGCATGCTGTCCGGATTCGGCTATCTGAATGAAATCCACGCGCATGCCTGGGACTTCGTCAATGCGCCGCTCGTGCATCAGGCATTCTTCGGCGGACAGTTGCTGGAAGATGGCTTGCAGGCGC
Source organism: Betaproteobacteria bacterium (assembly GCA_025357235.1). GTDB lineage: Bacteria > Pseudomonadota > Gammaproteobacteria > Burkholderiales > JACQAP01 > JACQAP01. Next base: position 9,202 of record JANXPQ010000533.1, on the reverse strand, counting down.
GCTGGCTGGCACCGACACTGATTTTCGTCGAACTCGGCGTCGAAACCGGAAGGGGTTCTGCGTTTCCGGGATCGGACCGCGACAAGAACGGCGCCAATTCCGCAATGGTCTTCGCCCATGTCGGAGACGATGTCGGCATCAGCAACAGTTACCGGGTCGGGGCATCATACCGTGCCACCAGGGCGCAAGACCGCACTTACGACGACGTCAATGGCGTCGGTACCGCGGTCACCGATGCGTTCACTGGCGACAGCAAGATGTGGGGCGTCGATTTCGTCTGGAAGTGGGCGCCCAACGGCAACACGGTCGATCAGAATTTCAGGTTCCAGGCCGAATACATGCACCGGACGGAGGACGGCAGCCTTGCTTATGACACGAGCGGGGCGAATTTGAACGGCTCTTACCGCTCCAGCCAGTCGGGTTGGTACGTGCAAGGCGCCTACCAGTTCATGCCGCGCTGGCGTGTCGGATTGCGCTACGACGAACTCAGCAGCGGCAGGCCGGATATCGGCTTGATCACCAGTGGCGCACTCACGGCCGCGGATTTCCCGCTTCTTGCCGAAAACAATCCGAAGCGAAGCACGGCGATGATCGATTTTTCGCCGTCCGAATTTTCGCGCTTCCGGCTGCAGTTTGCGCGCGACGAGGCGCGCTTCAACGCGGCCGACAACGAGATCTTCCTGCAATACATCATGAGCCTGGGTACCCATGGCGCTCACAAGTTCTAACCGGCGCTGGTTTCAGGACAAATTGTTCTGCGCGCAATCGCAGAATCGACACGAAAGGACAGGAACATGAACAGATGGACAAGATTTGCGGGTGCCCTGGCGCTATGCGTCGCGTGCTCCCCGGCATTCGCCAAGATGGATATCTTCGCCTGCCTGCCGGAATGGGCAGCGCTCGCGACCGAATTGGGGGGCGACAAGGTCTCGGTCTACCAGGCTTCCAATGCGTTGCAGGACCCCCATCACATCGAAGCGCGGCCGAGCCTGGTCGCGCACATGCGTGGCGCCGACCTGGCGATTTGCACCGGGGCGGAACTCGAAATCGGCTGGCTGCCGGTATTGCTGAAGACGGCAGGAAACACGAAAGTCCAGCCGGGACAGCCGGGATTCATATCGGCCGCTGATTTCGTGGACCGGCTGGAAGTGCCGACGCGGCTGGACCGTGCCGACGGGGATGTGCATCCGGCAGGCAATCCGCACATACAGCTCGATCCGCACAATATTGCCAAGGTCGGCTTGGTGCTCACGCAACGCCTCGAACAGATCGATGGGGCCAACGCCGCGTACTACGAGGCGCGCAGCAAGGACTTCCAGGGACGCTGGCAACAGGCGATCTCGCGCTGGGAGAAGGAGGCGGCGCCGCTCAAGGGCTTGCGCGTCGTTCCCTATCACAAGGACTCGGTCTATCTGATCAATTGGCTCGGCATGGTGGAGGTCATGAACGTGGAACCGAAACCGGGCATTCCGCCCAGTGCCGGTCATCTTTCCGAACTCGTCGGGCGTTTGAAAGGCGGGGCGGCCGACGTTATCGTTCGTTCGGCCTACCAGGACCCGAAGGCGGCGACTTCGCTTGCGGCAATGACGAATCTCCCTGCCGTGGAACTGCCCTACACGGTGGGCGGAACGCCCGGCGCCAAGGATTTGTTCGGACTTTTCGACGACTCGATCGCAAGACTCAAGGCGGTGAAGAAATAACATGCCCCACTTCGAGATCAGCATTCTGCTGCCCGCCCTGATTGCGGGTTTGCTTGTCACCGCCACCCACGCTCCCCTGGGAATACAGGTCCTGAACCGGGGGATTGTCTTCATCGATATTGCGATCGCGCAGATTGCGGGGGTGGGCGTGATCGGCGCTGATTTCTTCGGCTGGGAAGCGCAGGGCATCGCCGTCCAGGTCTCCGCGCTGGCGGCCGCGCTGCTGGGTGCACTGTTCCTGACGTGGACGGAGAAACGCTGGCCGGAAATCCAGGAAGCCATCATTGGAACGGTGTTCGTGCTCGCGGCAACGCTAAGCGTCCTGCTTCTGGCCAGCAATCCGCATGGCGGCGAATATCTGAAGGACTTGCTTGTGGGTCAGATACTCTGGGTCGGCCACGCTCAACTCACGGTGGTCGCCATCCTGACCGCGATAGTTCTGGCCGCATGGTTCGGGATCGGCAGGGACCGGCTTGGCCGCACCGGTTTTTATCTGCTGTTCGGATTGTCCGTCACGGCCTCGGTGCAGATGGTCGGCGTCTATCTGGTTTTCTCCAGCCTGATCGTCCCTGCACTCGCATCGCGCAACGCGACAAGGTTTCGGCTCGCGAAGGCATACGCAGTGGGTGGGCTCGGTTACCTTTTCGGTCTGATCGCCTCGACGGTGTTCGACCTGCCGACCGGCGCGATCATCGTCTGGGCAATGGCGATCGTGGGCATCGTCTTTTCGAGCGTGGAGCCCGGTCAGGTCAGGCCAGCGAGTTGAACTCTCCAGTACAATCCCCCATCTGAGGAAGATCGTCACGGGCACGAAAGTGCCCGGACGTTTCTACTCCGGATCGACCTTTGCAGGCCACAGGCTGGCAACAAACGGCATTTCGGCATGAGCGAAAACTTTCATGGCACCACCATCATTTCCGTCCGCCGGGGCAAAAACGTCGCCCTGGGCGGGGACGGGCAGGTCACCTTCGGCAACATCGTGCTCAAGTCGAGCGCACGCAAAGTGCGGCGGCTGTTCCACGAACGCATCCTCGCCGGATTCGCCGGCGGCACCGCGGATGCCTTCACGCTGTTCGAACGCTTCGAAGCGAAACTGGAAAAGCATCAGGGGCACCTGCTGCGCTCGGCGGTCGAACTGGCGAAGGACTGGCGAACCGACCGCATCCTGCGCCGGCTCGAGGCCATGCTGGCTGTAGCGGATCACGAGTCCTCCCTGATCATCACCGGCAACGGCGACGTGGTCGAACCCGAACTCGGCCTGGTCGCGATCGGCAGCGGCGGGCCCTACGCGCAAGCGGCCGCGCGCGCACTGCTGGAAAACACCGATCTGCCGGCGCAGGACATCGTCAAGAAAGCCCTGACCATCGCGGGCGAAATCTGCATTTATACGAACCAGAATCATGTGATCGAGGTTCTCGAGTAAACGGTAAACGGCGAACAGTGAACGGTAAAAACGACGCTGCGCCTTTTCCGATCGCTGTTCACTGATCACTGTTCACATGACGCAAATGACCCCCCAAGAAATCGTCCACGAACTGGACAAACACATCGTCGGCCAGGACAACGCCAAGCGGGCAGTCGCGATCGCGTTGCGCAATCGCTGGCGCCGCCAGCAGGTTGCGGAGCCGCTGCGCCAGGAAATCACACCAAAGAACATCCTGATGATCGGGCCTACCGGCGTGGGCAAGACGGAGATCGCACGACGCCTGGCCCGGCTCGCCGAGGCGCCGTTCATCAAAGTCGAGGCAACGAAATTCACGGAAGTCGGCTACGTCGGCAAGGACGTGGATTCCATCGTGCGCGACCTGGTGGAAACGGCGATCAAGCAGGCCCGCGAGCAGGAAACCCGCAAGGTGCGGCACCGTGCCGAAGACATGGCCGAAGAACGCATACTCGATACTTTGCTGCCCGCGGCCAGGGAAACCGGTTTTCAGCCTGAATCGCAGGAAGGCGACAATGCGACGCGGCAGAAATTCCGCAAGAGGCTGCGCGAAGGCGAGCTCGACGACAAGGAGATCGAAATCGACGTCGTGGCGGCGCGGGCACAGATGGAAATCCTGGCACCGCCCGGCATGGAAGACCTGACCTCGCAGATCCAGGGCATGTTCCAGAACCTCGGCAGCGCGCGGCGCAAGACGCGCAAACTCAAGATCCGCGAGGCGATGAAACTGCTGACGGAGGAAGAGGCGGGAAAGCTGGTAAACGACGAAGACCTGAAACTCAAGGCTCTCACCAACGTGGAGCAGAACGGCATCGTGTTCATCGACGAGATCGACAAGATCACCAGCCGCCAGGAAAGCGGCGGCGCCGAAGTTTCCCGCCATGGCGTGCAGCGCGATCTCCTGCCGCTGGTGGAAGGCACCACCGTCAATACGAAGCATGGAATGATCAAGACCGATCACATCCTGTTCATCGGCAGCGGCGCCTTCCATCTTTCCAAGCCGTCCGACCTGATCCCGGAATTGCAGGGCCGCTTCCCGATCCGCGTCGAGCTCGAGAGCCTGACGGTGGAGGATTTCGAACGCATCCTGATTTCCACCGACGCCTGCCTCACACGGCAATATCAGGCGCTGCTGGAAACGGAGGAAGTCAAACTCGATTTCCGCCCTGACGGCATCCGCCGCATGGCCGAGATCGCCTGGCAGGTGAACGAAAAGATGGAGAACATCGGCGCGCGCCGGCTCTACACCGTCATCGAGAAGCTCCTCGAAGAAGTCTCGTTCGAGGCGAACCGGCAGCAAGGCAAGGTCGTCGTCATCGATGCGGCCTATGTGGACGCACGGCTGAAGGATCTTGCACAGAGCGAAGATCTCGCGCGTTACGTACTTTGACCGGCGCGTGCAGTGTGTCAGGGCCCCGCCATTCCCCAAAGCCGGGATTTCCTGATAACTTGCCGCATCAGGATCGCCCATGACCAGCGGCACGCTATTCACCCTCGAAGTCAATCCGAAGCTTCCGCGCCGCATCGCGCGGCTGGAAGAACTCGCCAATAATCTGCTGTACAGCTGGGACCGGCAGACGCGGATGCTGTTTTCCCGGCTCGATCCGCAGCTTTGGAACAGGCTCGACCACAATCCGAAAGCCTTCCTCAAGCGCATTGACGAGAAGAAGCTCGTCGATGCCGCCGACGACCCGGTGTTCCTGGGAAACCTGAACCGGGTGGTCTCGGCGTTCGACGCCTATCTGAAGGAACCCCAGCGGCGCAATGGTTCGGAGTGGCTGCGCAAGAACGACGTCGTCGCTTATTTTTGCGCGGAGTTCGGCTTCCACGAAAGCCTGCCGATCTACTCAGGGGGGCTGGGCATCCTCGCCGGCGATCATTGCAAGTCGGCGAGCGACATGCGCCTGCCGTTCGTGGGCGTCGGCCTGCTGTATCGCCAGGGTTATTTTCATCAGACCATCGACAGCGAAGGCAATCAGCATGCGCTGTATGCCGATTCGGACTTCGAGGATCTTCCCGTCACCCCCTGCCTGCGCGCCGACGCGGCGGAAGTGCGCGTCAGCATCGAGTTCCCGGGCAGAAACGTGCAGATCAAGGTGTGGCAGGCGCAGATCGGGCATGTGACGCTTTATTTGCTCGACACGGATTTACCGGAAAATTCCGCGGACGACCGCAATATCACCCACCGTCTGTACGGCGGCGACCGCACCAACCGCATCCAGCAGGAAATCGTGCTGGGCATCGGCGGCGTGCGGGCGCTGGCCGAACTGGACGTCAATCCCACCGCCTGGCACATCAACGAAGGCCACCCCGCCTTCCTGGTTCTCGAGCGGGCGCGCAGGCTGGTCGGACAGGGGATGACTTTCAACGCCGCGCTGGAGGCCGGCGCTGCAAATACGGTATTCACCACTCACACACCCGTGCCGGCAGGACACGACCATTTCAGCGCCGAGGCGATCGGCAGCTATTTTCCGTGGTTGCGTACACAGCTCGGTTTGACGGAGGAAGAGTTTTTTGCCCTGGGACTCGTGAACGGAGGGCACGAGTTCAACATGACCGCGCTGGCAATCCGCGGCTCGCGATTTCAGAACGGCGTCAGCCGTATCCATGGCGGCGTCTCCTCGCGCATTTGCGCACCGTTGTGGCCCGAACTCGAGGCGCACGAGAACCCGTTGTCTTATGTGACCAACGGCGTGCACGTGCCCACATATCTCGCACCGGAATGGGCCGACCAGTTCGACAAGTTCCTCGGTTTCGACTGGTCGCACCATACCGGCAGTCACAGCTTCCACGAGCGCCTGGAAGCGATGCCCGACCATCTGTTCTGGAGCGTGCGCCAGTCGCTGAAAGCCCAGATGCTGCATCTGGTACGCCATCGGGTGGCGCGCCAGCTTTTCCGCAATGATGGATCGGCGGCCCATCTCGACAGGCTGCTGCGCTACGCCGATCCGATCAATCCGAACGTGCTGACAGTGGGTTTCGCGCGCCGCTTTGCGACCTACAAGCGCGCCACGCTGTTGTTCCAGGATCTGGACTGGCTGCGCGCGATCCTGGGAGACGAAACAAAACCGGTCCTGTTCATATTTGCCGGCAAGGCGCATCCGGCCGACGTTCCCGGGCAGGACGTCATCCGCGAGCTGAACCGGATCGCGCGAATGCACGAGTTCGAGGGCAAGATCCTTTTGCTCGAAGACTATGACCTGCATCTCGCGCGCCGGCTGGTTTCCGGCGTGGACGTCTGGCTGAACAATCCGATGTATCCGCTGGAAGCAAGCGGCACATCCGGCATGAAAGCCGGCATCAACGGCGTGCTGAACCTCTCCGTGCTCGACGGCTGGTGGGGGGAGGGTTACGACGGGCACAACGGCTGGGCGATCAAGCCGGTCGCGCAGAATCTCGACGAAGCGCGGCGCAACTTCGAGGAAAGCCGAACGCTGTACGAATTGTTGCAGGATCACGTCGTGCCGACCTACTACCGCCGCGGCGAGATGGGTTATTCGGCGGAGTGGATACGCATGGCCAAACACTCCATCGCTTCGATCCTGCCGCGCTTCTCGTCGACGCGCATGGTCAACGAATACCTGGCCAAGTTCTATCTGCCGGCGACCCGGCAGGGCCGGCGCTACGCGGAATCCGATTTCGAGCCGGCACGCCGTCTGGCGCTGTGGAAACAGCACGTGCGCGAAGTCTGGCCAAGAGTGGCGATGCGCAGGCTCGACACACCGACGAAACGCATTGCATTCGGCGAGGGGCTGCATCTCGAAGTCGGTGTTCTTCTCAATGGGCTCAGGCCGGAGGACGTGGCCCTGGAACTGCAGATCGCAAAACAGGCGGGGCCCGAAGAGGACGGCGAGCTGAAATCCTACCGGTTCGAATCCGCAGGCACACAGACCGAGCAAGGCGAGCAACGCTTCGGGCTTGAACTCAGTCCGGAAATCTGCGGCAAGCTGGAATATCGCATACGCCTGCACCCGCAGCACGAATTGCTGACGCATCCGTTCGAACTGGGCATGATGCGCTGGCTGTAGGTTGCACCCCTTCAATTTCAAGGCCAGGTACACCTCGCCTCTGAATCGTTGACAGTCGGGGAGGCGGGACATAGCATTACGCCCCGGCCATGTCAGCGCTCGCAATCCCCGTCACGTTTCATCCGAACGCCCGGGAATAACGTCAGGGCAAACGTGATCTGGAAGTACGGGTGCTGCGACGCAGTGCCTGAAAATACAAAATTCATCGGGAGGAATTCATGCGTGTATCGCTCTGGAGCGCCCTGTCGGCTGGCGCCATTGCATCGCTTTTTGCCCTGTCTGCGGCCGCAGACTCGATTCGCATCGGACTGGTCAGCGAAATCACCGGCCCGAACGCCGAAGCCGGCGGCTACACCATCAACGGCGCCAAGCTCGCGGTCGAGCAGATCAACAAGAAGGGCGGCATCCTCGGCAAACAGGTCGAGCTGGTGATCGAAGACAACCAGTCCACCAACCCCGGCACGGTGCTGGCATTTTCCAAATTGGGCGGCAACAAGGACATCCCGGCGATCATCGGCCCGATCCGCAGCACGCAGGTGCAGGCTGCTTCGCCGACGATCCAGAAGGCCGGCATACCGGTCATGATCGGCGGCACCGATCCGAGCCTGACGCATGTGAACAACCCCTGGGTATTCCGCTGCCGCCCGAACGACACCTTCTCTTCGCGCGTGATCAGCGACTTCGGCGTCACCAAGCTGAAACTGAAGAAGTGGGCGATCGTGCATTCGACCGACGCATTCGGTTCCGGCGGCCAGAAGGCGCTCACCGACGCGCTGAAGGGGCTTGGCGTCGAACCGGTGCTGATCCAGGGCTATACCAACAACTCCCAAGATTTCACGCCGGTCGTACTGGCGATCAAGAAATCCGGTGCCGATGTCATCGGCACTTACATGACCAATTCACAGGACCTGGGCATTTTCGCCAAGCAACTGCGCCAGCTCGGCGTGACTGCAACCTGGATCGGCTCGCCCTCGATCGTGACCGACACCGCGATGAAACTCGCGGGAGAATCGTTGCACGGTACCTACGGCATCGCCGATTTCAATCCGGATGCCAACGCGGAAGCGAAAGCCTACGCGGTTGCCTATCGCACCAAGTACAGCGTCGAACCGGACGTCTATTCGAGCTGGGCCTTCGATGCCATGAACGTCATCGCCCAGGCGATGAATAGCGCGAAGAGCGACAAGCCCGACGATATCCGCAAGGCCGTCCTCGGATTGAAGAACTGGAAGGGCGTCGAAGGCAACTACAATTTTGACTCCAACGGCGACGGGCTGCGCGGTTACAACATCGTCAAGAACGACGGTGGCAAGGTCAAGTTCGTCGAACACATCAGTCTCGATCAATAAGCGCGCGAGCGTGTGCGGCCCGCGCACGCGCGGGCTTGCTTCGACAGGGGGGAAAGCGCAGTGGACGCGCTAGCCAATAATTTCCAGGTGCTGTTCCAGGGTCTCGCGCTCGGCAGCATCTATGCGCTGGTAGCACTCGGCTTCGTGCTCATCATCCGCGCCACCAACGTGGTGAACTTCGCCCAGGGCGATTTTGCCATGCTCGGCGCCTACATGATGGTCGCCTTCCTGGTCGGCGTCGGCCTGCCTTACTGGCTGTCCTTCCTGCTCGCGCTGGTCGGCATGGGCCTATTCGGCCTCGTCTTCAATTACGGGGTGTACTACCCGCTGCGGCATCGCGGCTTCCTGCCCGTCATCATTTCCACGCTCGGTGCGTCTATCTTCCTGCAGAACACCGTGCTGGCGATCTTCGGCGCGCAACCCAAACGCCTCGACAATGTAATCGCGGGCGGCATCCAGATCGGCTCGGTGTTTCTCGACAGCCAGTACCTCGTCATCCTGGCGGTGACCATGGTGATGGTCGCATTCCAGTTCTTCTTCTTCGAGCACACCATGCTCGGCAAGAAGCTGCAGGCGACGTCGCAGGACAAGGACATGGCGCGCCTGCTCGGCATTCCGGTGGCGCTGATGATCGCGATCACATCGTTTACAGCTCCGCGCTTGGCGGACTGGCGGGCGTGCTGG
>JANXPQ010000458.1 GCA_025357235.1 Betaproteobacteria bacterium | reverse complement strand
GGTTCGGCGCATGTACGAGAGTCCAAACCTCAGCGATAGTCAACGTGTGTGGGTGAGGTCCAGCGGGAAGTGAAATACGGCGCCTACCCAATTTTGGATGGTACCTGGAATGGCACCTGAAACGATAAAGCTGCGGGGTGAGCCATCCAACTTCTTGATTGTATTTATTTTATGAAGATGCCCGCCACTGCACCCCATGCAGGTACGCTACCAGGCTGCGCTACGCCCCGAACTTACGGCGGGATTATAGCAGGCCGGATGCTGGAGACGTTACTCGCGCAGGATGTCGAGCAGGCTCTGGATTTCCCGGCGCAGGAACGCGGGATTGAACTTGGCGAGGGCAGCGGGTTTCATCTGCACGGCAGATTCATCCAGCCGCGCCCGCGCGCCGCTGATGGTGAATCCCTGCTCGTAAAGAAGCTCGCGAATGCGCCGGATCAGCAATACTTCATGGTGCTGGTAATAACGGCGGTTACCGCGCCGCTTCACCGGCTTGAGCTGGGTGAATTCCTGCTCCCAATAGCGCAATACGTGCGGCTTCACACCACAAAGCTCGCTCACTTCACCAATGGTGAAGTAGCGCTTCGCCGGGATTGGGGGCAGCGGTGCTCTAGGACTGCTGTTGTGGTTGCTGCTGTCCACCGTAGTTCTTCTCGACCATCGCCTTCAGTTTCTGGCTGGCATGAAATGTCACGACACGACGGGCCGTGATCGGTATTTCTTCGCCGGTCTTGGGATTGCGGCCGGGACGCTGCGGCTTGTCGCGCAACTGAAAATTACCGAAGCCGGACAGCTTCACACCGTCGCCGTTTTCCAGGGCCAAGCGCACTTCCTCGAAAAACGATTCCACCATGTCCTTGGCTTCGCGCTTGTTCAATCCCACCTTCTCGAACAACAGATCCGCCAGGTCGGCTTTGGTCAGTGTCATCGATTCACCTTATTGTCGGAGCTTGGCACCGTATTCTTGTTCCAGAACCCCGCGCAGACCCGCCAGCGCAGCATCCACTTCGGCATCCGTCAGAGTTTTTTGAGTATCTTGCAATAACACTCGGAATGCAAGACCCTTTTTGCCATTTTCAATGCCTTTGCCGCGGTATACGTCGAACACCGAAACGGCATCGACAATAGGCGCCTTTATCCGGTTCAGGCCATCCAGGATCGCTTGAACCGTGACTTTTTCATCCACAATGACAGCCAGATCACGGCGAACAGGCGGGAACTTCGATACCTCGCCGTACTGCGGAAGGCCGATCGCAAGCAAAGGCTCGGCGTCCATTTCGAACAGGACGAGCGGCGCCGGTAGCTCATACTTGCGTTGCAAACGGGGATGCAGTTCGCCCAGCCAACCGATTTCCGAGCCGTTCACCAGCACGCGGGCGCTGCGCCCCGGATGTAAAGCGGGGTGCGGCGCAGCCTCTACGCGACCTTGCACGGGCGCGAGTAATGCCTCGACATCGTGCTTGATGTCGAAAAAGTCCACGTTACGGGTGGCTATGCCCCATTGCTCTTCGTCTGCGGTGCCAAAAGCCGCTGCCGCGATGCGCATGGGCTGGCGAATGCCCGCCACCTCCAGATCGCCGTCCAAGACGCCGGCATCGCGTAAAAAGGCACGGCCGACCTCAAAAATCCGAACCCGGTCGAGTTTCCGGTTCAGGTTGTAGCGGACATTGGCAACCAAACCGCCGATCAGATTCGATCGCATGACCGCAAGCTGACTGGCAATCGGATTGAGCAGCCGGAGCGGCTGCGCATTCCCGGCGAAATCCAGTTCCCAGCTTTCTTCCACGAAGCTGTAGCTCACGATCTCCTGGTAGCCGGCGGCCGCCATGCGCTCGCGCAGGTCATGCAATGACCGGCGCCGCTCCGGCAAGGCCAGCATGTTCGCCGTGGCAAGCGGAGGACTTGCGGGAATGTGCTCGAAGCCATATACGCGAGCCACTTCCTCGATCAGGTCTTCTTCGATTTCGATGTCGAAACGATAGCTCGGCGGCGTGACGACAAAGAACTCGTCGGCGCCAATGCCTTCGCGACGGGACTTGAAACCGAGTCGCGCGAAGATATCCGCCATTTCATCGGAGGAAATCTGCACTCCGATGATCTTGCGTGCTCGCGAGACTCTCATTTTCACAGGTTGCCGCTGCGGCAGCTTTGCCACGGTGTCCGCGGTCGGGCCAGGCTCGCCGCCACAGATTTCGAGTATCAGGGCCGTGGCGCGCTCGACCCCATCGATATTGTTGTTGAAGTCGACCCCGCGCTCGAAACGATGGGAAGCATCGCTCGTGAAGTTATAGCGCCGCGCCCTGCCTGCAATCGCATCCGGAAAAAAGAACGCGGCTTCCAGGAATACGTTACGGGTATCAAGGTCCGCTTTGGTGCTGTCGCCGCCCATGATGCCGGCCAGTCCGATCGGTCCGCTCTCATCGGTGATGGCCAATACGCTCTCGTCGAGATCCACGGTCTGCTCATTGAGCAGCTTCAGCTTCTCGCCCTTGCGGCCGAACCGCACGTCGATGCCATTCTTGAGTTTGTCCAGGTCATAAACATGTAACGGACGTCCCAGTTCTAGCATCACGTAATTGGTGACGTCGACCAAAGCCGAGATCGAGCGCTGGCCCGCGCGCTCCAGTCGCTGTTTCATCCAGTCCGGCGACACTGCGTTGGCATTCACGTTGCGTATGACCCGCCCGCTGAAGCGCCCGCACCCACCCGGCGCCGAAATCTTCACGGGGAATATCGCCTTGCTCGCGCCCGCAACGGCCGAAATTCGAGGGGGATGCAGCGGCGAACGGGTCAGGGCCGCCACTTCGCGCGCCACGCCCAGCACGGACAGGCAATCGGCGCGATTCGGCGTGAGCTTGATGGTGAAAATCTTGTCGTCGAGCGCCAGTACCTTGCGCACGTCTTCGCCGATCACGGCATCCTCGGCCAGCTTGAGCAATCCGCTGTGGTCTTCAGACAATCCCAGCTCGCGCGCGGAACAAAGCATGCCGCGGCTCTCGACGCCGCGCATGGTTGCGGCCTTGATTTCGAGCGGCTGATCCGGCGATGTGCCCGGCAAGTGCGCGCCCACGGTCGCGCACGGTACTTTCATCCCCTCCATGACGTTGGGTGCGCCGCAAACGATGCCGAGGAGCTGCGCAGCACCGACATCCACCTGACACACTTTCAGCTTGTCGGCGTTGGGATGTTTCTCCATCTTCACCACCTGGCCGACCACGACCCCGGTGAATGGCGGCACAAATTCATGGCAGTCTTCGACTTCCAGGCCGGACATCGTCAGAAGGTGAGCAAGCTCCGCAGTAGAGAGCTTGGGGTCGACCAAAGTGCGCAGCCAGTTTTCCGAGAATTGCATGTCAGTTGAACTGCCTCAGGAAACGCAGATCGCCGTCGTAGAACAGGCGCAAGTCGTCTATGCCATAGCGCAGCATGGTCAGACGCTCCAGGCCGCTGCCGAAGGCGAAGCCAGTGTAGCGTTCGGGATCGAGTCCGAAGTTGCGCAGCACGTTTGGATGCACCTGGCCCGCGCCGGAAATCTCCAGCCATCGCCCCTTGTGCGGTCCGCTCGCAAAAGCCATGTCGATTTCCGCGGAAGGCTCGGTGAAGGGGAAAAAGGACGGCCGGAAGCGCACCTGTAATTCATCGGTCTCGAAGAATCTGCGCAGAAAATCGGTGTAGACGCCCTTCAGGTCGGCGAAGCTGACGTTCTCGTCCAGCCACAATCCTTCGACCTGGTGGAACATGGGCGAGTGCGTCGCATCCGAGTCGACGCGATAGGTCCGGCCCGGCGAGATGACCTTGATCGGCGGCTTGTGGGTGCGGGCGTAACGCACCTGCATCGGGCTGGTATGGGTGCGCAGCAGCAGGCCGCCCTCGACATAAAACGTGTCATGCATGGATCGCGCCGGATGATTCTCCGGCTGGTTGAGCGCGGTGAAATTGTGCCAGTCGGTTTCGATCTCCGGACCATCGGCAACGTCGAATCCCACCGAGCGGAAGATCGCTTCGATGCGCTGCCAGGTGCGGATGACTGGATGGATCCCGCCACGCCTGCGCCCGCGTCCGGGCAGCGTGACATCGAGCGCCTCCTCCGCCAACCGGGCTTCGAGAGAAGCCATCCCGATCGCCTCGCGCCGCGCCTGCAGCAGGGCTTCGACCTGCTCCTTGGCCTTGTTGATGAGTGCGCCGGCCTGGGGGCGCTCCTCGGCGGAAAGTTTGCCGAGCCCCTTCAGCAATTCGGTCAGCGCGCCGCTCTTGCCAAGAAAACGCGCCTTGGCCTGCTCGAGGGCAGCAAGGTCGGTGATGCTGTCGAAATTCGCTTTCGCGTCGGCAATGATGCCGTCGAGGTTTTCCATCTCGTCGCGGCTCTGACTGAATAAACGCCAGGTTAAATTAACCCCAGGCTGAATAAAAAAAGGAGGCCTCGCAGCCTCCTTTTGACTTCGCCTTCCCGAATCAGGCGCCGAGGCTGGCTTTTGCCTGACTCGCGATCCGTTCAAAAGCGGATTTGTCGAATACGGCAATATCGGCCAGGACCTTGCGATCGACCTCGATCGCGGCTTTCTTCAGCCCGTTGATCAGGGTGCTGTAGGTCATGCCGAATTCCCTGGCGGCGGCATTGATGCGGACGATCCACAGCGCACGGAAATCGCGCTTCTTGCGGCGGCGGTCGCGATACGAATACTGACCGGCGCGCATGACCGCCTGCTTGGCGATCCTGTAGACATTGCCGCGACGGCCGCGGAAGCCCTTCGATTTCTCGAGAACCTTTTTATGCCGCGCACGCGCGGTGACACCACGTTTGACTCTTGGCATGGCGGTCTCCGGTTACGCGTAAGGAAGCATCGATCGAATATGACCGTGGTCCGAAGGACTCACGGCCGTATTGCCGCGCAAATGGCGCTTGCGCTTGGTCGATTTCTTGGTAAGGATGTGGCGCAGGTTGGCCTGCGTGCGCTTGAAACGACCGCTACCGAGCGCCTTGAAACGCTTGGCCGCGCCGCTCTTGGTTTTCATTTTGGGCACTGTTTACTCCTTCATGCATGTTTTAGCTTGACTCCAGGCGTCCCCTTGCGGGGCGCTTTGTTGCCTGGGAGTCACTTGTTTTAACGATCCTGATCGATTGTCCCGGGCTGGTGGCCGCCAACCCCTCGTTCGACATCCGTCATTCGTTGTCCAGCAACATACCCTACAGGCCAATCACTACTTTTTCTTCGGGCTCAGCACCATGACCATTTGCCGGCCTTCCATTTTCGGAAACTGTTCGACCACGCCGTACGGTTCCAGGTCCGCTTTCACCCTTTCCAGCAGCTTGAAGCCGAATTCCTGGTGCGCCATTTCCCGGCCGCGGAAGCGCAGGGTTATCTTGGTCTTGTCGCCTTCGGTCAGAAAGCGGGTCAGGTTGCGCAATTTGATTGCATAGTCGCCGTCGTCGGTGCCTGGCCGGAATTTTACTTCCTTGACCTGAATCTGCTTCTGCTTGAGCTTGGCCTCGTGTCTCTTCTTGGCCTCGCTGTACTTGAACTTGCCGAAGTCCATCAACCGCGCGACGGGCGGCTGTGCAGTTGGCGCGATTTCCACCAGATCGATTTCCAGTTCCTCCGCCATGGCATTCGCCTGGGCGAGACTGACGACCCCAATTGGCTCACCTTTGATACCGATGAGCCGGACCTCCGGCGCAGTTATCTCGCCGTTGATCCTGACATCCCTGTCCTGAGCTATAAGCAGGCCTCCATCAAAAAATTAAGCCGCGCTTACCGGCTGCGGCAATTCGGATTTGAGTCGCCCGATA
>JANXPQ010000412.1 GCA_025357235.1 Betaproteobacteria bacterium | reverse complement strand
TTTCGAACATGTCGCGGAATTTCTGCTCTTCGCCTTCCTCGACCGCGGCGAGATAGCCGTAGCCCGCGTTGTTCACCAGCACATCGATGCGGCCGAAGGCCTTCTCGGCGGCGGAAATGGCCAGCTTGATCTGGCCGTAATTGGCGACGTCAAGTTGCACAGCGAGCGACGTTTGCGGATACTGGGCGACGATGTCCTGAATCTGCACCGGATTGCGCGCGCTGACGACTGCGCGATGGCCGTGTTCAAGTACGGCTTCGGCGAGCGCGCGCCCCAGGCCGGTCGAACAGCCGGTGATGAACCAGACGGGGGAAGATTCGGGGGTGGCGGGCATGAGGTACTCCTTTGAGGCGGGAACCGTAAGTATGCGGGAACAAGCATTGGGGGGTAGCTGAAAGGTGAAAGGTAAAAGAGGAAAGATAAAAGAGGTAAAGGGGAAAGGGGAAAGAGGGAGACGGAAGGGCAAGGCCGGGCCGGAGCGTTTCATGGGCCGTACCTTCCCGGGCGCCGCGAGCCGTCAGTCTTTACCGTGTCCGCTTCGCGGCGTACATTCTCCCACTCCGATTCCGGCCACTGTCATGTCGCGCCCAACCCCGTATCGTTACCTGATGGCGTTTACCTTTTTCCTTGCGGCAAGCGCGTTCGCCGAAGACGCCGTGTATACCGCCTCCCAATCGGTCCGCGGGGAAGAGGCCTACCAGCAATACTGCGCAGTCTGTCACGGCGCGCGCCTGCAGGGCACACCGGCGGCGCCGCTGACCGGCGAAGCTTTTCGCGGACGCTGGGAAGACGGCAAGCACACGCTCGACGATCTGTACTACATTATCCGCAGCCTGATGCCGAACAACGCGCCGGGCTCGCTCAGCAAAGCACAGTACGCCGATATCGCGGCGTACATTCTCAGAATCAACAACTATCCGGCAGGCGAAGCGGAACTCGAACCAAAGCCGGCTGCAATGAAGGCGGTGATCCTGCAACCGCACTGATAACGGTGATTGGTGACTAGTGACTGGTAAACGGCACTAAAAAAACGATCAATTAAGAGCGGAGGAAAGATGGACAAAGCAAGGACCTGGGTGGCGATCGCTTCGGCGATGCTGGCGTGCAACGGCTATGCGGCCGGCCCGACGCAGGAGGAGCTCAATCAGGCGGATAGCAGCACGGAGTGGCTGCTGCCCAATCACGACTACGCGGGCGTGCGCTACGTGAACCTGGACCAGATCACCCCGGACAACGCCGCTTCGTTGCGGCCGGTGTGCGCGTTCCAGGGCGCCGACCTGAACCGCGCGCTGAACAATCCGATCGTCTATGGCCGCGTGATGTACGTGACCACGCTGTACTCGACGTTCGCGCTCGATCCCGCGACCTGCAAGGTGAAGTGGCGGCACGAGTGGAAGCCCAAGGGCAAGGAAGCGAACGGCTCGATCAAGAATCGCGGGGTGGCCATCAAGGACGGCAAGCTGGTGCGCGGCGCGCAGGATGGCTGGATGTTCGCGCTGGATGCGCAGACCGGCAAGCAGCTGTGGGAAGTGAAGGCCGCGAACGCCGAGAAATACGAAGCGCTTTCCATCAACCCGCTGCTGTTCGAAGACCTCGTCATCATCGGCCCGTCGGGTTCGGAGTTCGGCGTCAAGGGCTGGATCGGCGCCTTCAAACTCGACGACGGTTCTCCGGTGTGGCGGTTCAATACCGTCCCCGACGACGGCGAACCCGGCGCGGAAACCTGGGGCGAAGCCGATTCGCGGCTCAAGGGCGGCGGCGGCATCTGGACCACGCCGGCACTCGACGTCGCCAAGGGACATCTTTATGTGGCGGTCGGCAATCCCGCGCCGGACATGCTCGGCACCGCACGGCCCGGGACGAATCTCTATACCAATGCCATCGTGGTGCTGGATGTGCGTACCGGCGCCCTGCTGTGGCACAAGCAGGCGGTGCCGCATGACACGCACGACTGGGACATGCCCGTTACAGCGCCTTTGTTCACCGCCTCGATCGGCGGAGAACGGCACGAGGTCGTGACGATGGCGGCGAAAGACGGCCTGATGCGCCTGGTCGACCGCAATACCCGTGAGGAATTTTATTCCGTCGCGGTAACCACGCGTAGCAACGCCGATCTCGAACCCACCGAAGAGGGGGTTTATACCTGCCCTGGCATGGTGGGCGGCGTGGAATGGAGTATCCCCGCGTACAGCCCGAAGCTCGACATGATGGTCGTGCCGGCAGTGGACTGGTGTGGCGTGTTCAAGAAGGCGGACGAGGCGCGTTTCGTTGCGGGCCAGCAGTTCCTAGGCGGCTCCTTCACCTGGGACCCGGTGGAAAAATCCGGCGGCTGGCTGACCGCGGTCAAGGCCACCACCGGTGAAGAGCTCTGGCGTTATCACTCGAGCCGTCCGATGCTCGCTGCCGTGACGGCCACATCCGGGGACATGCTGTTCACCGGCGAGCTGGCCGGGGATTTCCTCGCCATCGATGCGCGCAACGGCAACGTCGTCTACAAATACAGCGGCGGCGGGTCGATCATCGGCGGCGTGATCAGTTACGCGGTCGAAGGCAAACAGTATGTTGCCGTCGTCTCGGGCATGGCGGCGGGATTCTGGATGGGCACGCCCGGATCGATGACGCTGACGGTGTTTGCGCTGCCGTAAGCGGCGGGGACGCGGAAGAACTGACGGAGGTCGCCATGCTCAGGGGAGCGCTTGTTTGCATCGCAATTGCAGTGCTGCTCGGCGGTTGCGGCCGGATTCCGTATCGCACCGAGGGCCTCGCAAGCCGGCCCGATTGCCAGGCGCTGTACGACAAGCACGACGACATCACAGTCGACAACAAGAAGATTCCCGCGGGCATCGTGGACGATCCCTGCTGGTTGCGCGCCAAGGAGGAGCGCAACAACTACGACCTGATGTTCATGGAGTTCGACGACCAGGGCTGGGTGCAGGACTCCAAGGGCCGGCAAGGCAAGTCGGAAGATTATTTCGATGCCTTCTTCGACGAACTGGGCAAGATCTACGACGCCAACCAGGAGAACGGCCTGTCGGTCGTCGTGTTCGTGCATGGCTGGCATCACAACGCCGATCCCCGCGACCGCAACGTAACCGAATTCCGCCACCTGTTGCGCGATATCGCAATCATGGAGCAGGGCAGGAAGCTCGACGATGCCGAACCCGCGAAATCGGGCCGGCGCGTGCTCGGCATCTACATCGGCTGGCGCGGCGAATCCATCACCGTGCCGGTGCTCAACAACCTGACGTTCTGGGAGCGCAAGAACACCGCCGAGCGCGTGTCGCAGGGATCCGTTCTGGAATTCTTTTCGCGCATGGACCTGATCCGCGATCGGGGCCGCAAAGGCGTGCCGATGAGCGAAATCAACATCCGCGACCGCAAGAGCGACGCCACCAACAACGTGCGCATGCTCACCATCGGCCATTCCTTCGGCGGGCTGATCACTTACGAGGCGCTGGGCGGCGAGTTCATCCGCGTCGCCTCGCGCAGCCGCAGCGGCGATTATGTGTCGCGGCTTGGCGACCTGGTCATCATCGCCAATCCGGCCTTCGAAGGCTCGCGCTACGAACCGCTGCGCCTGGCCGGGAGGCGATTGCAGAAATTCGAGGACAACCAGCTTCCGGTGATCATCGTCGCCACCTCACAGGCGGACCTTGCGACCGGCACCGCCTTTCCGTTGGCGCGGCGCTTCAACACGCTGTTCGAAAGCACGCCCGGCCCCGAGGGCGACGCCATCGTCAAGGCGGTGGGCCACAATGAACGCTATACGACGCATCAGCTCGCGCTTTGCGACAAGAGCGACGAGAAATGCGCGCGCACCTGCTTTGACGAACAGAAGTCGCGAAGCTCGGAGAACAGGGAGGATATCAAGGCCGACATCCGCGAAGAACTCAAGCTGATGCGCAGCCTGGTAAAAACCGGGATCGGCAAGGAGTTGTATCTGTGCGGGGGCCTGCAGCTCAAAGGCACGGAAAACTGGTCGCCCGAGGCGAATCCGTTCTGGGTGGTCTCCACCACGAAGGACATCATGAATGGCCACAACGACATCTTCAATCCGAACTTCGTGTCGTTCATCCGCCAGATGTATTTGAGCGTGATCCTGGAGACGGACCGCAAGGCGAAGCAGTAACAAAAAATAAAGGTGAAAGGTTAAAGGATAAAGGTGAAAGAGGAGGGGTGCGGTGGAATTGGATTTTGGTACTGAGTATTGCCCGTTAACTTTCCGCTTTCCCCTTTCCCCTTTCCTTTCACCTCTCGCCTCAGGCCGTCCGGGTCTTCGCGCTGGTCAATCGGCAACGACGATCGTTCCGTTCATTTCCTCGTGGCCGCCGCCGCAAAAATTGTCGCAGAGGAATTCGTAGCGGCCGGCCTTGAGGGCTCCAATCGCGATGCGCGTCGCGGGTCCGGGAAGCAGGTCCCTCCGGATGCCCAGGTCGGGCACCTTGAACCCGTGCACGAAGTCGAGCGACGTGATTGCGAGCACGACTGGCTCGCCGCTCTTCAGTGCAATCTCGGCCGGCGTGAAATGGAAACGCTGCGCGGTGATTTCGACGACCCTTGCGTTTCCCGCGCCCATGGAGCGGCGAACCATCGTTCCCGCGGACACCAACCCGAGCAGCGCAAGCGCGCTGCGCGTCAGGGCCTGTCTCCTGTTCATGATCGGCCCTTCGCCACCGGAAACTCGGCGATCTTGTAGCGGGCATCGTTTACTTGCGCTTCGACTTCCCTGAAGCCCAATCCCTTGTTCGGTTGCGCCGGGTCCCATTGCAACGGCGCGCGCTTGGGCTGGGACATGGGTGCGGGCAGCGCAAAGATCAGCGACTTCGCGGAATGGTGGGCGATATGCCCGGTCTGCTGGTGATGTTCCTGGTGGATGTGGCCGTAGAACACCGTCACATTCGGATAAGGCATGAGGATTTCGATCGCCTTCGCGCCATCGCGGGTCGCCCAGTCCCAGGCGGGCGCCAGGTCGAACAGCGGGCGATGCGTGAACACGACGATCGGCGTGGATTTCTTCACGCGCGCCAGGTCGTCCCTGAGCCACTGCAATTGCGCTTCGCCGATGCTCGTGCCGGGATCGGAGACGTTGTCGATCGCGACGAAATGCACGCCTTTGTGATCGAACGAATAATGCGTCTCGCCGAACAACTCCTTGAACGCCTCGCCGCTGTCGAGCGAGGCATCGTGTTCCCCCGGCATGAAGCGCACATCCTTGACCCTGAGCCCGTTCACGATGCCGCGAAACTCGGACATGCGCCGGCGCCGCTCGGCGGAATCGTCGGTGGTGTGGGTCAGGTCGCCCGTGAACACGATGAAGTCGGGCTGGATATCCAATGCATTGACGGCGGCCACGGCTTTGCGCAGCGTGCTGTCGGCCTCGGGATTGGCGGGACCGCTGTACCCCCAGTGGCTATCGGACAATTGCACGAAGAAAAATTCCTCGTAGCCTGCGGCACGCAGCGAGCCGGGCAGGGCGGAAGCGAATACGGCACCGCCACCCAAGGCGGCAAGTTGCAGAAAACGACGGCGGTCGATCATTGCAGTTCTCCTGAATATCGAAGGACGGCGGGGTGCCGCCTTCTTACGGAGTGCAATACCGGATGCCGCCCCGGCCTATTCCCGGTTCGACGCAAAAAAAGGCGGGAATAAAACGCATCGTCCGCCGGTATTGCACCGATACCTGCACAAAATTCGCCTTTCAAGACGGAAACACCAAATTGGCCGGCATACAATGCTCAACTCGAATCCGCGTTAGCGCAGGAGCCGGGTTGGATATCAGGACACAGCAATTCGAGGAAGTGGTGCTTCCGCATCTCGACGCGGCCTACAATCTGGCGCGCTGGCTGCTGAAGGACGACGACAACGCACGCGACGCGGTGCAGGATGCGTATCTGCGCGCTTTCCGTTTTTTCGACCACCTGCGCGGCGAGGAGGCGCGGCCCTGGCTGCTCGCGATCGTGCGCAACGCCTGCTACTCGCTGCTCGGCAAGCGACGCCAGTCCGGCGAGCAGGTCGAGTTCGACGAAGAGCGCGACAGTGAATTCGCCGAGAGTACTACCGAGGCCCGTGGGCGCGATCCGGCCGCGCAGTTGATCCGCAAGGTCGAGAGCGCGCGCATCGACGAGGCGATCGGGCGGCTGCCCTCGGTATATCGCGAGGTGATCGTGTTGCGGGAACTCGAAGAACTTGCCTACGAGGAAATTGCGCTGATCGCGAATGTTCCGGTCGGCACGGTCATGTCGCGTTTATCGCGCGCCCGTGCGCTGCTTCGCAAGCATCTGGGCCGGCCGGACGGGGAGGGATGAGCCATGGACGAACGTGACGACGATCTGAGCGCACTGATCAAGGCCGGTGCAACCCGCCATGCGGCGCCGCCGCAGCTTCGCGCGCGCATCGACGCGAGAATCGCGGAGATGGGCAACGCCCGTCCGGAAGGCCCGTTCCATCTGGATGCGCCGGTTTTGCCATTGCAGGCGTGGCGGCGCTGGACGAACATGGGCGCGGCTTTTGCAATCGGCGTGGTGGCGAGCATTGCGGTGATGCTGGCCTTGCGCGGAAGCGGCGACGAAGATCGCCTGGCGCAGGCGGTGGTGGACAGCCATGTGCGATCGTTGATGAGCGCGCATCTGGTCGACGTCGAGTCGTCGGACCGGCACACGGTCAAGCCATGGTTCGCCGGCAAGCTCGATTATGCCCCGCCGGTGAGAGACCTCGCCGCCCAGGGTATTCCTCTTGCGGGAGGCCGCCTCGACTACGTGGGTCAGCGGCCGGTGGCCGCGCTGGTCTACCGCCTCAACCGGCACACGATCAATGTTTTCGTCTGGCCCACCGTGGGGAACCCGGTGCAGGATCCGGTGTTCGCGGTGCGCCAGGGATTCAATGTCGCGCACTGGAGCGGCGATGGCATGCAGTTCTGGGCCGTGTCCGATGTGAACGCCGCGGATCTGCGCAACGTCGTTCATTTTCTCGCGCTGACGGAGCACCCCTAGGCTGGCGGGAGGCGAGTAGCGAGAGGAAAGAGGCGAGAGAAAAGGTTGAATAAAATGTAGTTATCGTGACTCCATCTGACAGTCAACGTCCGCTTCTGTTAAGGGTTGTGCGATGCCTGCCCTGAGGCGCAGGCGTGCGAGGACGTGACGACGTCGCGCGGGCGGGCGTCGTACAAGCCTCGAGGGAGGAAACCGCGGCATGCCCCGGTGCAGTCCGGGGAGGCTAAAGCGCTCTGGGGATTTGATGGTTCGCAGTGCGGCCGGATAGCGCAATCGCGCCGTCCGAGCGGAGTCTGAGATTGCGTGGATGGCGGATGTCGCGACGCAAAGCTGGAGTCTTGGATAACGCAGCGGGC
>JANXPQ010000401.1 GCA_025357235.1 Betaproteobacteria bacterium | reverse complement strand
CCTGAGTCTAAAATGTGAATCCACCGAGCGGGCCTGTTTGAGATCATGGAATGTGACCTCATTCGCCCCCTTCCCTCAAACGCGCTCTTGAACGTGGGAATCAGCACAACCCTGCTGTTAATTCACATTTGGATTTTTGATGATGGACTGACGCGTGCCTCTTCTCGCAACGCTGATAGACTCTCCTCAAATCGTTAGCCAACAACTCATCGTGGTCCCAAAGCCCAACCCTGCCAATGTCTCGCCACTGATGCAGCAATACCTGCGCATCAAGGCGCAGCATCCGGACAAGCTGCTGTTCTATCGCATGGGTGATTTCTACGAGTTGTTCTTCGAAGACGCCGTGCGTGCCGCAAAGCTGATGGACATCACGCTGACCCAGCGCGGCGCTTCGGCCGGCGAGCCGATCAAAATGGCCGGCGTTCCCTATCACTCCGTCGAACAGTATCTGGCCAAGCTGGTGAAGCTCGGCGAGTCGGTGGCGATCTGCGAGCAGATCGGCGATCCCGCCACATCGAAAGGCCCGGTCGAACGCCAGGTCACCCGCGTCGTCACGCCGGGCACGCTCACGGATGCGGCCCTGCTCGACGAGCGTCGCGATAACCTGCTCCTGGCCGTCAACCTGCAAGGCGACAAGCTGGGCATCGCCTGGCTTTCGCTTGCGAGCGGCCGTTTCGTCGTGCTGGAAACACGCAAGGAAAATCTTGCCTCCGAGTTGCAGCGCCTGCAACCTGCGGAAATTCTGGTGACGGACGAATGCAACGATGCCAGCCTGGAGACAACCGGCGCGGTCATCAAACGCCTGAGCACCTGGCAATTCGACCGCGACGCTGCGAATCGCGTGCTGGTCCGGCACTTCGATACGCGCGACCTGTCCGGGTTCGGCGCAGACGAACTCGGACCCGCCCTGGGTGCAGCCGGCGCGCTGTTCGAATATGCCCGCGCCACACAGGCTGCCTCGATTGCCCATGTGCGCTCGCTCGCCGTGGAGCGCGATTCCGAATACGTGCGCATGGATGCGGCTACGCGCCTCAATCTGGAAATCTCCGAAACCCTGCGCGGCGATCCCGAGCCAACGCTGTTGTCCCTGCTCGACACCTGTGCGACGACAATGGGTTCGCGCTGGTTGCGGCACGCCTTGCATCATCCGCTGCGGGACCGCGCCGTGGTATCGGCCCGGCTCGATGCGGTGTCTGTCCTGCGCGGCGAAAGCGCACAAGGCCCCTGCCGCAGGATTCACGAAGCGCTCAGGCCGGTCAGCGATGTCGAGCGCATCACAGCGCGCATCGCCCTGAAGAACGCGCGGCCGCGCGATTTGTCCGCACTGCGCGAAACGCTGGCCGCCCTCCCCGCGCTCAATGCCCTGCTCGGTTCGCTGTCGAGCCCGCGGCTGGCCACCTTGTCGGCGGACCTCGCCCCGCTGCCGGAACTGACCGATCTTCTTTCGCGTGCGATCCTGCCCGAACCCGCGGCCATGATCCGCGAGGGTGGCGTCATCAACGACGGCTTCGATGCAGGGCTCGACGAGTTGCGCACGATCCAGAACAACTGCGGCGAATTCCTGATCGCGCTGGAAGTACGCGAACGCACCCGCACCGGCATCGCCAACCTGAAAGTCGAATACAACCGCGTGCACGGATTTTACATAGAGGTGACGAACGCAAACGCGGAAAAAATACCGGAAGACTACCGCCGCCGCCAGACGCTGAAGAATGCCGAACGCTATATCACGCCGGAACTGAAGACCTTCGAGGACAAGGCGCTATCCGCGCAGGATCGCGCGCTGGCCCGGGAAAAGATCTTGTATGAGATGCTGCTCGACGAGCTGGCGCCAAGCCTGCCAACACTTCAACGCCTTGCAGCGGCACTCGCCGAACTCGATACGCTGGCCACGCTGGCCGAGCGCGCGGCGACACTCGGCTATTCGGCCCCCCGATTCTGCGACGAAGAAAAAATCGAAATCGAAGCCGGGCGGCATGCCGTGGTGGAAAAGCAGATCGACGAGTTCATCGCGAACGACACGCGCTTGAACAACAGCCGGCGGCTGCTGTTGATCACCGGCCCCAACATGGGCGGCAAGTCCACTTACATGCGCCAGACCGCACTGATCGTGCTGCTAGCGCACGTCGGCTCCTTCGTGCCGGCAAAGCTCGCGATCATCGGACCGGTCGACCAGATCTTCACCCGCATCGGCGCTTCCGACGACCTCGCCGGCGGCCGCTCCACTTTCATGGTGGAAATGACCGAAGCGGCGAACATCCTGCACAACGCGACAAATACTTCGCTGGTGTTGATGGATGAAGTCGGCCGCGGCACGTCGACTTTCGACGGCATGGCGCTGGCGATCGCCATTGCGCGACATCTCGTCGAAGTCAGCCGCAGCTATTCGCTGTTCGCCACCCATTACTTCGAACTCACCCGCCTGGCGGAAGAATATCGCGACGTCGCCAACGTGCATCTCGACGCTGTCGAGCACAAGGACAAGATCGTGTTCCTGCATGCCGTCGAAGACGGACCGGCATCGCAAAGCTACGGCATCCAGGTCGCACAACTCGCTGGCGTCCCGGTCGCAGTCGTACGCGCGGCAAAGAAGCATCTGGCAAAACTCGAGGAAGAAGCCGCCGGCCGCAATCCGCAGGGCGACCTGTTCGCGGCGGGGGCGAAGAAGGAAGCGAAGCCTGAAACGCATCCCGCGCTGGAAATGCTGCGCCAGTCCGATCCGGATTCGCTGTCACCCAAGGCCGCGCTCGAACTGCTCTACCGACTGAGGAAAATCGCCGACCGAAAGGATTGAACGCTACTGACCCGCCGCCGGCGCCGCCTGAGCGGCGATCTGGCTCTCGCGCTCGCGTGCGATCGCAGTGGCGAGCTGATAGACGGCCATTGCGTAATTCTTGCTGCGGTTGTAACGGGTGATGACGTAAAAATTATTGAATGCGATCCAGTAGTCCTGGCCTTGCTCTAATTCCAGCGAGAATAGGCCTGCCACGAGTTCCGAAGGCATGGCGTCCGTGGGTTCGACGCCTTTCGGCTGCATCTGCACCAGCGTCAGGTGCGGCTTGAATCCCTTCTCGACGATGTCCTTGTATTCCGTGCCGCTGATGCGCGCGGGCACGACGATCGGCTGGCCGGCCACCCAGCCGAAGAAGTGCAGGTAATTCGCCACGCTGCCGATGATGTCGGGAACGTTTTCCCACAGGTTAATTGTTCCATCGCTGTCGAAATCCACGGCGAAACGGCGGTAGCTGGTCGGCATGAACTGCGGCATGCCGATCGCGCCGGCGAAGGAACCTTTGACCGTCAGCGGATCGAGGCCGTTCTCGCGCGTCAGCAGCAGGAACTGCTCGAACTCGCCACGGAAGTAACTGGCGCGCTCGGGCATTTCGAAGGCAAGGGTGTACAGCGCATCGACGACCCGGTATGAGCCCGTGCGTTTGCCGTAAATGGATTCGACGCCGATGATCGCGACAATGATCTCTTCCGGCACGCCATAGATTTCACGCGCACGCTTCAGTTGTTCCGCGTTCGCGTTCCAGAAATCGACGCCGCCGCTGGTACGCATCGGCGTGACGAATAGATTCTTGAACTCATACCACGGCTTCGACGTCGCCGGCGCGTTGATCGCCTTGATCACACCGTCGTTGCTTTTCAGCTGCGAGAACATCTGGCGCAGGGCCGCCTCGTCCATCTGGTGCTGCTGCACCATCTGCGTGATGAATTTTTCGACCTCCAGCTTGAGCTTGATCTTGGCCGGCGCCTGGGCCAGCGTCGAAAAAGAGCCGCCAATGAACAACAGCCAAACCGCCAGAAGGGTGCGCGAAATAGTCATGGCCCGGCAACCGCGCGATCGATCGTTACACGAACGCCGGTGCGGCCAGGGTTGATCCGGTCGCTGTTTCCCTCGAGATCGCCGGCCATCGGCTTGGCGCCGCCGGACTTGGAAACACGCGCCCCGATCACGACATCCGCGAATTTCGATAGCTTCATTTCCGGCATCATAGCCATGGAATCGTCGAACGCGAATTTATAGGGAAGATCGGCGACTTTTATTTTCACGATCGCCAGTGGCATGCGCGGTCCTGCCGCGGCCCGCGCAAATACGAACACCGTATCGTCCGGGTTGACTTTACCCGTCAGGGCCCCGTCGAGATTCACGGTTCCGGTCACGCGTTCCTTCCCCGCAGCCGCCACTGCGACTGGCTTGCCGGTCAACCGCGCCCTCGATTGGTCCACTCCTTTTTGCAGCGCCTGCGCAAGCTCGCCACCGATGCCGGGTTGCTTGATCACCGTTTCCCAATAACCGATCGCAGCCCTGTAGTCCTTGCGCTCGAACGCTGCACTTCCCGAGAGCGTGAGCACCTTGGTATTGCGCGGTTCAAGCTTGAGCGCGCGATCCAGCAACCGCGTCGGCTCCCCCGCCAGCGAACGTCCCGCCGCCAGCGCCAGCGACTCGGCGTAGTCCGCCAGCAGTTCCGCGTCCTGCGGTCTGAGTTCCACGGCTTTCCTGTAGGCATTGTTGGCTTCGCCGAATTGCTCCATTGCACGGTAGGCCCGGCCGAGAATTTTCCAGCCCTCCGCATCGCCCGGATTCTGTTGCATGCGGGCAGCCAGCTTGGCAGTCATGTCCCGGAACTGGTCCGCGGTGATCGACGACATGTCGGCCGCCGGATGGGGCAACGCCACCAGGCCCTGCAGGTTGCCAAGATACAGGTACAACAGGACGGCCGTCAGCGGAATGAAAACAGCGAGGACGATCGGCATCGCCTTGCCGGGCGTGGCCGGTCGCGGTGGTTCGGCCGGCGCGCTCGTCTCGTCGAGGACACGCCTCTCCAGTTCATTCTTGGCCTGCTCGTAGCGGTCCGCGCCCAGCGTTCCGGCTTCGAGGTCTTTGTCGAGTTCCGAAAACTGGTCGCGATGGATGTCGAGGTTGGACAGTTCCCGCGCGACGACCGCTGAGTTCGAGCGCTTCAGCAGCGGCCACAGCACGATCGCCACCGCAGCGACGAGCAGCAGGAAGGCGACACTGGCGAATGCGATCATCGGTTCTCGTTTCCGGTGCCGCGCAATAACGCTTCGGCACGCGCATGGTCTGCAGGGGTCAGCTCGACATCGGACAATCGACCCCGCCGACTGCGCATGTAAGCCGCAAGACCCACCAGACCGACCAGCAGCAACGCGAAAGGCCCCGCCCAGAGCAACAGCGTGCTCGGTTTGAATGGCGGGTCGTAGAGCACAAAATCGCCATAGCGCGCGACCATGTAGTCGCGGATCTCGGTATCGCTCTTGCCCGCCTGCATCTGGGCACGAACCTGGTTTTTGAGATCGATCGCCAGATCGGCATGAGAATCCGCCAGCGACTGGTTCTGGCAGACCAGGCAGCGCAGTTCGGAAGTCAATTTGACGACACGCTCTTCCAGCACGGGATCGTCGGATGCTGGAAGCGCCTCGCGGGCGGCGCACTGCGCGGAAATCGCGAGCAGCAGGATCGCGACCAGGTTCTTCATCCCTGAAGCTGCCTCACCAGCGGCAGAATCTTCTCCTGCAGTATCTGCACCGTCACCGGACCGATGCGCTTGTAGCGAATGATCCCCTTGCCGTCGATCACGTAAGTTTCCGGCACGCCATACACGCCGTAGTCGATGCCCACGCGCCCGTCGCCATCCTGTATCGACAAGGTGTATGGGTTGCCATGCTTGCCCAGCCACGCCAGTGCATCTTCGCGCTTGTCCTTGTAGTTCAGTCCATAGATCGGCAACACGTTCTGCTTCGAAAAGTCGACCAGGATCGGATGCTCTTCCAGACAGGCGACGCACCAGGATGCCCAGACATTGAGGATCCAGACCTTGCCTTTGAGGTCTTCCGTGCCGAGCGTCTGCGCCGGGTCCTGCAGCCGCGGCAGCCGGAACGCGGGCGCCGCTTTGTCGATCAGCGGCGACGGTACTTCGCGCGGATTCAGTCCGAGCCCGACAGCCAGGAATACAGCCAGCACCAGGAAGATGCCGAGCGGGAGGAATCTTTTCATCTGAAATCGGTGATGGGTGACAGGTGATTGGTAGGCAGTAAAAACATCGGTCAGGCGGCCGCCGCGGCCGCGGCCGATGTCTCGCGCTCGGCCGCGAGTGCGCGCCGGTAACGTTTGTCGGAAATGGCCAGGATGCCCCCGAGCGCCATCAGGAACGCCCCGCCCCAGATCCAATCCACGAACGGTTTGTGATAAATACGCACGACCCAGGCGCCGCCTTCAAGAGGCTCTCCGAGCGACACGTACAGATCACGCGTCAATCCGGTATCGATGGCCGCTTCGGTCATCGGCATCTGCTGCACCCGGTAGAAGCGCTTCTCCGGAAACATCGTGCGCACCGGCTTGCCGCCCTTGCTGACCGATATCGCGCCGCGCGTCGCGTCGTAGTTCGGTCCCGCCACTTCGGACAGGCCCTCGAGACGGAATGTATAGCCGCCGACCTCGACGGTATCGCCTTGCTGCATGCGCACGTCCTTCTCCACTTCATAGCCCTTCACCAGCGTCACGCCGGTGATGAAGACGGCGACGCCCAGATGGGCCAGCAGCATGCCGTAATAGCCGCGCGGAATGGCGGTCAACTGCGAGCGGAAACTGCGGCCGCTGCTCGCGCGCAACAGCGCCACGCGTTGCTTCAGATTGACGAAACCCGCAATCGCCACCCACAAGGACAGCAACAGGCCGAAGGCGATCATCGGTGTCCACTTTCCAAGGGTGAACGGCAGCAGCAGCGCCGTGACAAGCGCGATGACGAAAGCCCATTTCAGCCGCGCCGCGAGTTCGGGCAGTTGCGCCTGCTTCCATTTCGCCAGCGGGCCCACACCCATCAGGAAAATCGCCGGGGTCATCAGGGGCACGAACACGGCTTCGAAGTAAGGCGGACCGACCGAGATCTTGCCCAGGCCAAGCGCATCCAGGAACAGCGGGTACAAAGTGCCCAGCAGAACCGAAGCCGCGGCCACCAGCAATAACACGTTGTTGGCGAGCAGCGCCGATTCACGGGACACCAGTTCAAAGGCCCCGCCCAGGCCGACGCGCGGGGCACGCCAGGCAAACAAGGCTAGCGAGCCGCCGATGACGATGACCAGGAAGAAGAGGATGAAAATACCGCGCGCCGGATCGGTCGCGAAGGCATGCACGGAAGTCAGCACGCCGGATCGAACGAGGAAGGGTCCCAGCAGCGACAGCGAAAAGGCGATGATCGCCAGCAGGACAGTCCACACGCGGAAGCCGCCCCGCTTTTCCGTGACTGCCAGCGAATGTATCAGGGCGGTGCCGACCAGCCATGGCATGAACGACGCGTTCTCGACCGGATCCCAGAACCACCAGCCGCCCCAGCCGAGTTCGTAATACGCCCACCCGCTGCCGAGCGCAATGCCGACCGTGAGAAATACCCACGCCATCGTTGTCCACGGGCGCGACCAGCGCGCCCACGTGGCGTCGAGCCTTCCACCCAGCAATGCGGCGATGGCAAAGGAAAACGCCACCGAGAATCCGACGTAGCCCATGTACAGCATCGGCGGATGGATCACCATGCCGGGATCCTGCAGCAGCGGATTCAGGTCATTGCCGTCGGGTGCGGCAGGCAGCAGCCGCTGGAACGGATTGGACGTGAACAGCATGAACAGCAGGAAGCCGATGGAGATCAGCGCCATCACGCCAAGAATTCGCGCCACCATCTCCAGCGGCAGATGGCGGCTGAACACGCTCACCGCGAGCATCCACACCGTCAGCATCAGCACCCACAACAGCAGCGAACCTTCGTGGCTGCCCCAGGTTGCAGCCAGTCGGTAGAACCATGGCAGGCTGGAGTTCGAGTTGGTGGCGACGTTCACCACCGAGAAATCGTTGGCTACGAAGGAGTACGCCAAGCAGGCGAAAGCCATGGCGACGAAAACGAACTGCCCCTGGGCCGCGGGCCGGGCGACGTTCATCCACAAGACGTTGCCGCGCGCCGCCCCGGCCAGCGGAAGAATCGCCTGCGTGAGTGCGATGCAGAGGGCGACGATCAGGGCGAAATGGCCGAGTTCGGGAATCATTTGAAGCACCGTGAATGTCGTGAATATCGTGAATGACGTGAATGTCGCAACAACGGAAATCTGGTTTCCCGGGCCGTACCGAACGCTTGGCGCGGGATTCGCTTTTCACCAATCACGGCATTCACGATATTCACGATATTCACGGTTTCACCAAAGTCTTCTGCGATTCCTTCATCGCCTTGTTGGCGCGCTCGACGGCGTCTGCAGCTTCCGGCGGCATGTAGTTCTCATCGTGCTTGGCCAGCACTTCGGAAGCGACGAATACGCCGTCCGCGCCGAGCTTGCCCTGGGCGACGACACCCTTGCCCTCCTT
>JANXPQ010000385.1 GCA_025357235.1 Betaproteobacteria bacterium | reverse complement strand
CAGCCCAGCGCCGCCATGCCTTGCGCGAAGAACGCCAGCGACAGGATGCCAATCACCGCGTAGTCGCTGTCGACATAGTTCGCCGTGACGATGACGGAAGCCAGCAGCAAGCCGGTGATGATCGGCAGCTTGCGGGCGACGTTGGCCGAGCGGCCGCGCTTGAGCATCATGTCCGACCACCAGCCGCCGAACAGCACGCCAACGGACGCAGCGATGAAAGGCAGCACGGTGAAGAAGCCGATCTTGAGCCAGCCCATGTGCCGTTCGGTCGCAAGATAAGTCGGGAACCAGGTCAGGAAGAACACCAGCGTCGAGTTGCCGGCGAACTGGCCGATGCAGATGCCGATCAGTTGGCGGAAGCGCAGCAGCTTGCCGACGAGGTGCCACTTGAACTTCGTGTTCGCCGATCTCTGCGCGACGATGCCGCCGCCCGCAGCGATGTAATCCAGTTCCGCCTGATTCACGGCCTTGCTTTCGTGCGGCTCGCGATAACTGCGCCACCACACCAGGCCGAACAGAATGCCCGCGACGCCGACCGCGACGAACAACGCCCGCCAGCCGAACGCGCCAAGTACCCAGAAGAGCAGCGGACTCAGGAAAGCGAGTCCGACATATTCGCCCACCGTGTAGACGCCGGTCGCAAAGGCGCGCTCCTGTTGCGGGAACCAGGTCGCGACCACGCGGCTGTTGGTCGGAAAGCACGGCGCTTCGCTCACGCCGAGGGCAAAGCGGAAGCTCAACAGCGATGCCAAATTGGTGGCGAGTCCGTGCAGCAACGTCGACAGCGACCAGAATGTGAGCGACAGGAAATACGTCAGCTTCGTGCCGAACCGGTCCAGGAAGATGCCGCCGGGTATCTGCATCGCGGCGTAGGTCCAGGAGAACGCCGAAAAGACGATGCCCATCGTTGCGGCATCGATCGCGAGTTCCTCGCGCAGCATCGGCGCAGCGATGCCGAGCACTGTGCGGTCGAGATAGTTGATCATCGTGCCGATGGTCAACAGGCCCAGTATGAAGAAGCGTACGCGTGTGCGCGGCGCGGATTGCGTCTGCAAAGCCATCCCCTCTCCCCATTTTTCAAACTCAGCTCTCACCGCAGAGGACGCGGAGGACGCAGAGGAAAGGCAAGAGGATAAAACGTCGAAAGTTAACATTCGGCGCCGGTGGACATATCAGCACCGTGCAAGCTCTTAACTCTTACCCGTTCTTCCTCGTAGTTGGTTTTCCTCTGCGTCCTCCGCGTCCTCTGCGGTGAGCGCTTCTTTAGACTATTTAACGCCCATGGACGCGAAGTGTCGCTGCATTCGCTCCGCGTCCGGCGTGATGCCCGTAAACAGGCGGAATGCCTCCACCGCCTGGAATACTGCCATGCCGCTGCCATTCATGGTGCGGCAACCGAGTTTGCGCGCCACGCGCAGCAATTCGGTCTCCAGCGGAAAGTAGACAATCTCGGCGACCCACATTGCCGGTCTCAGCAATTCTGCGGGTAGCGGCAAGCCTGGATATTTCACCATGCCGGTCGGTGTCGCATGAATCAATCCGTCGGCCCTTGCCATGGCGGCAGCCAGATCGGATTCCGTGACCGCACGACCAGCACCAAAGCGCACGCAAAGATCGGCAGCCAGGTTTTCGGCGCGCTCCGTATTCAGGTCGAAAATCGCGAGCTTGCCGGCGCCGAGCGTGAGCATCGCATGGGCAACCGCAGCCCCGGCCCCACCGGCCCCGAGCTGGACCACGTTGTTCTTCTGCACATCGGGCAATCCGCGGCGAAAACTTTCCGCGAAGCCCCACCAGTCGGTGTTGTGGCCGATGCGCCGTCCGTTCGCCAGCACGACGGTATTGACCGCGCCGATGGCGCGCGCATCGTCGGACAACTCATGCAACAACGCAGCCACGGTCTGCTTGCAGGGATAGGTGATGTTGAGTCCGGCGAAACCTTTGCTTTCCGCATCCTTGAGCAAATCCGGCAACGCTTCCGCGCCGACCCGCAGCTTCTCGAGGTCGATGAGCCGGTATTCACACTGCAGTCCCTGCTCCGCCGCCTCATGCTCGTGCATCGAGGGCGTACGCGATGCCTGGATGCCGGCCCCGATCAGACCGACCAGATAAGGGGAGCGGAAGGATTTCTTCATGTCGCCGGTTTCACGCAAGTTGCGAGCGCTGGTTGGTTTTGTTCTGCGCAAGGCGCTGGCGCCAGATTCTAAATGACTTCGCGCCAGGCGGCCGTTTCGTTTTGGGACCGGGTCAGCCTCGGGTATGCTTCGATCTTGAACCTTCGACCCTCGGACCTCGGCCCTCATGATCGCCTTCCTCTCCGCAAATAAGCTGGCATCGCTCATCCGCCGCAAAAAAATCGGCAGCGTGGAACTGCTCGATTTTTACCTCGACCGGGTGGCCCGCCTGAATCCGAAGGTCAATGCCGTCGTCGTGCTCGACGAGAAACGCGCCCGCGAGCAGGCGCACAAGGCTGACCGCGCCGCAACAAAAGGCGAATGGAAGGGGCCATTGCACGGGGTGCCGATGACGGTGAAGGAGTCGTTCGACCTCGAAGGCCACCCGACGACCTGGGGCCGCGTCGACATGAAAGGCAACATCGCGAAGCGGCATGCCCTCGCAGTGCAGCGCCTGATGGACGCAGGCGCGGTCGTATTCGGCAAGACCAATGTGCCCGCGCTGCTGGCCGACTGGCAAACTTTCAATCCGGTCTACGGCACGACGAACAATCCCTGGGACGTGTCCCGCGGCCCGGGCGGTTCTTCGGGCGGCGCGGCGGCGGCACTCGCCGCAGGACTCACCGGTCTCGAACTCGGCAGCGACATCGGCGCATCGATTCGCAATCCCGCGCACTACTGCGGCGTATTCGGCCACAAGCCGACTTTCAAGCTCTGCCCGATCGCGGGCCATAACCTGCCGCCCAACCTGGCCGTCAAGGACATGCTGGTGATCGGCCCGATGGCGCGCAGCGCGGACGACCTGGAAATCTCGCTGAAGCTGATTTCGCAGCCGGACGAACTGGAAGCGCGCGGCGTGAAGATCGCGCTGGCCAGGCCGAAGCCCGATGTGAAAAAACTGAAGATCGCCGTGCTGACCAACGCAGCCACGGCGGAGGTCGACGACTCGGTACAGGCGGCCGTGCTCGCCGCGGCAAAGGCGTTCGCGAAGCGCGGCGCGAAAGTCAGCGAAACCGCTCGGCCGGATTTCGACCTGCACGAAGCGCACCGCACCTTCATTCATCTGCTGCGCGGCGCAACGTCGTCCGCGTTGAACGACGAACAGTTCGCACGGCAGCGCGAACTCGCCGGCAATGCCAAACCGGGGGACGACAGCTACGTCAACTGGATGATGCACGCCAACACGATGCCGGTCCGCGAGTGGCACGCATGGGACGAGAAGCGCGAACAGATCCGCCGCGCGTGGGGGGAATTCTTCCGCGAATGGGATCTGCTGCTCTGTCCGGCCGCAGCGACCGCCGCATTCCCGCACAACCAGAAAGGCGAGCGTTGGGAGCGCATGGTCATGGTCAACGGCAAGCCGCAACCCTCCACCACGCAGATGTTCTGGGCCGGCTTTCCCGGCATGGCCTTTCTGCCTTCGACTGTCGCACCTGCCGGATTTACCAAAGAAGGATTGCCGGTCGGCGTGCAGATCGTCGGGCCGCAATACGGTGACCTCGCCACCATCGCTGCGGCGCAATTCCTGGAGCGTGAGTTTCAGTCCTTCGTCGCCCCGAAAGGTTTTGAATGATGCGCAGAAGAATGTGGCAAACCGCTATCGGCACGTTGCTGTTGCTGCTTGCGCACACAGCGTTCGCCGAGGAACGCGCGGATGATGCTGTCGCTGGGCAAGTATCCGCCGCCACCGCCGAATGGATCTCGACTTTCAATACGCGCGATGCGGCACGCATCTCGGCGCTGTATGCCCCGGATGCAATCCTGCGGGGGACAGTTTCCAAGACCATTCGCACGACACCGGGAGAGATCCTCGAGTACTTCGAAGAATCCTCCGCCAAGCGCCCCAATTTGCGCATGGTCCTCGGCGAATACCACGTGCGTCTTTACGGCGACATCGCGACCAACTGGTGTCCGCGGAGCGGCGTGAGAGTAACGAAACGCCAGATTGAGCCGGTTCACGGCTTACAGGCCACCTTCCAAAGAACCGCATCGACGCTGTCAGCGGGAACGGGTTGCCACAAGGTTCCACTTGGGACCGTGTAAACGCTTTGTCCATTTCCCATATGCTCGAAATGCAGCAGGGTTTCCAGCGTGCGATACTGCCCCGCGTCACAATCGAATTCTTTTTCAGCCTTCAGCGACCAATACAACAAATAGTCGGACCATTGATGCGAAGTCTTGTAATCCAGCAGCGCCCACAGGTCGACTATATTGGCCTGCCGGTGAATAGTGGCGGGATCGACATAGGTGTCCTGATCGTCGTTACCATCCACGCGAGTCCAGTCCGCCAATGCGGATGCGCTTGCCAACAACAGAACAATAATAATTTTTTTCATGATTCCACCATGTGCGCCGGATTTACCGTTCTGAATTATCTGCTTCGGTCAAGCCTTGATGGCCTGCTCAAGAGTAAGGCATGCTAAGGCGGAAGGCGCTGTCAAATCCAAAATAATTCGTCGGTGCTCTTGTACTAGAATTCCGTTCGAAGCCCAAGGGTTGGGGAAGGGTGTCTTCCAGCCCCCGCCCTTGGGCCCAAAGCCGGGAGTGGGCGTAGTCCGGTATTCTGTGGAATCCTTTGAGGACCCCATTGGGGACCATCGCGCCCCTAACCACCCATTCAGAACCATGGAACTCGACTTCACCCAACCCACCGCGCAGGACGAAGGCTACGACCCGGCGGTCGCGCGCAAATGCTTCGAATCCTTCGGCAAGACGGAAAATTTTGCCGAAATGGAAAGCTTTTTCGTCGAAGGCCAGGCCAGCGACAAGATGTACCTGCTGGTCGAAGGCGACGTCAGCCTGGTGCGCAACAAGAAGACGCTCGACATCGTCAAGCCCGGCGAGATTTTCGGCGAAATAGCGGTCATCACCCAGTTGCCGCGCGCCGCCTCGGCGATGGCGCGCAAGTTCTGCCAGGTATTGGTGCTCGACGCCAGGCAGTTCCAGCAGGCCTTGCAGGCCACGCCGGAATTCGCGCTGATGCTGATGAACATCATGAACAACCGGCTGCGCCTTACCATCGCGCTGATGAAGCAGACCGCCAGCCTGCCCAGCCTGGACGATCGCGACGAACTGCGGGTGTTCGACAAGATGATGATGGAGGAACTGGTCGCCGCCTTCAGGGCAAGGCCGCCGCAGACCTTTCCGGCCGGCCGGGTCATCATGAAGGAAGGCGACGCCGGCGTATCGATGTACATCGTGATCCGCGGCCGCGTGTCGGTGTCGATCAGGGCCACTGTCGTGGAACGGGTCGGTCCCGGCGGCACCTTCGGTGAGATGGCGCTGGTCGATCACGCCTCGCGATCGGCAACCGCCGTCGCCGATACCGAATGTCAGTTGCTGTCCATCAACCGCAGCGACTTCCTGAACCTCGTCAAGACCAAACCCGGTTTCGCCATCTCGCTGCTCAAGACCATCGCCGACCGGTTGCGGACGATGACGACGCAGAAAAAATAGAGGAAAGACAAGGGAACACTCATATGCACCCGCAGGGGTGTGAAGCGCAGCAGGGAAGTAAGGGCAAAGCTCGAATCTCTGTTTAAGGAAAGTAGTTCTGTTTTGCCACTTTAACCTTTCCTCTTTTCTCTTTCCTCTCGCCTCCTGTGGCTCACGCCACGTCGAGATGCGACGTGGTCGTCGCCACCCCTCCTT